>JAZNTF010000077.1:0-19968 GCA_045591625.1 Candidatus Fimenecus sp. | reverse complement strand
CATTTAGATAAAGACCATAGTATCGCATAATAAATCATATTATTATAACACATAAATATAAATAATGCTATATTATTTATTAAATAAATATTATTAAATATTTGTAAACATTTTTTATAAGAAACCAATGTAAAGGTGTTTCTTATTAGACATCGTGGTGTTATAATGAATACGATGTTGATTAAGGAGATGAATTTTATGGCAACAAACAACAACGACATACGTGTAAAACGCACAAAAAAACTCATTCGACAGGGACTTGTTGAATTAGCAGCAAATAAGCGTATTAACAAGATTACTGTTAAAGAGCTTACAGATCATATCGAAATCAATAGAGGCACTTTCTACCTTCACTACAAAGATGTTTATGACCTTATTGATAGTCTTGAAAAAGAGCTTTATGATGATTTTGAAAAAAAACTTTCCTCATTCACTCCTGAAGCTCTTTTATCAACACCTGTTGATGTCTGCGAAAACTTATGTGCTCACTTTTATGAGCATAAAGACCTTTACACAACTTTCATTGGCGTAAATGGTGATGCTCACTTCGCCTTCCAAATCGGTGAAAAATTTCATTCAAGTGTATATGAATTTTTCAAAAAACTTTTCCCTAATTTTAGTGATTCTGATTACGACCTTGCATACAGCTATGCAAAATTTGGTCTTGTGGGACTTACACACAGCTGGTTCATAGAACACCCAGAAAAAACTCCTCGAGAAATCGCTGAATTGTGGCTTAACATAACCCATTTAGGTCTCTGGGGATTGCTTGATGATGAGGGCAAAGAGGTACTTTTAAATGCAAAGAATTCTCATTAAACTCTTTATCAAGAATCATGAAAACACAGGAGATTTAAAGGTCCGTGAAGCGTATGGCACCTTAGGAAGCATTACAGGGATTGTTGTAAACCTGCTTCTTGCTGTTTCCAAGTATATTGCAGGTATTCTTTCAGGCAGTATCTCCGTCACAGCTGACGCTATCAACAATTTATCCGATGCCGGGTCTTCAATTATATCCCTTGTCGGAGTAAAGCTTTCTGCAAAACCCGCTGACAAAGACCATCCTTATGGACACGGCAGAGTAGAATATATTTCTGCCCTTGCAGTTGCATTTTTCGTGCTTCTTATGGGAATTGAACTTTTCAAAAGCTCTATTGATAAAATTATCAATCCTGAACCTGTTAAATTCAACTGGCTTTCCCTTATAATTCTTCTTGTCAGTATTCTTGCCAAACTCTGGTTAGGTTTGTTCAACAGATATCTTGGCAAGCAAATCAACTCTGCCCCTATGCTTGCTGTTATGAAGGATAGCTTCAGTGACTGTCTAGCAACAGGCGTTGCATTGGTTTCCATTGTCTTTTCTGCTTTTTCAGATATAAATGTGGACGGGTATCTCGGTATTGTTGTTGCAGGTTTTATTTTCCTTGCAGCTTTTAATATTCTTAAAGATACTATGGCGGACCTTCTCGGCAAACCTGCTGATAAGGAATTTACCGCAAAAATCGAAGAGAAAATTCTCTCCTATGATAAAATTGTCGGAGTCCACGATATGATTATTCATGATTACGGTCCGGGCAGAAAGTTTGCTTCAGCTCATGCTGAGGTTTCTTCGCAAGACGACATTATGGAAGTCCACGACATTATAGACCTTGCAGAACGTGACATTCTTAATGAATACGGAATAATAATTTCAATACATACCGACCCCATCGTTACAGATGACGAAAGAATTAATTCTCTCAAGGAAATGGTGGTCGGAATCGTAAAAGAAATTTCCCACGAAATGTCAATTCACGATTTCAGAGTTGTTGACGGACCATCTCACACTAATCTTATCTTTGATTTAATCGCTCCTCACAAATTTCATATGAACAATAGTGAAATTATAAAAACAATAGAAGATAAATTGAGCAAAATAGACGAAAGATATTTCGTTGTGATAACTGTTGAACACGCTTTTAACTAAATTTTATTTTTTTGTCGATTTGCTATTGAAAAAACCACAAAATATAGTAGAATATATATGCAAGTTATCACATATTGTTATTATTCGGAGGTTAAATTATGGCAGACAGAGAAATTACCACAATACCTAATGGGCCTCTTGGTATTATTGCTTTACCAGGATGCGAAGAAATGGCTGAAAAAATTGACCGCTATCTTGTACAATGGCGTAAACAACAGGATTCTGAACACAAAACAACTATTGCTTTTTCAGGATACGAACGCAATACTTATATTTTGAACGCCACATTCCCTCGTTTTGGTACAGGTGAAGGTAAATGTTCACTTCACGAATCTGTTCGTGGATATGACATTTATATTCTCATCGATGCTTTTAACCACGGTGTAACATATAAAATGTACGGTCAGACAGTTCCTATGAGTCCTGATGACCACTACGCAAACCTTAAACGTGCTATTTCTGCAATCGGTGGTAAGGCAAAGACTATTACAGTTATTATGCCAATGCTTTACGAAGGCAGACAGCACAAGCGTTCTTCAAGAGAATCTCTTGACTGTGCAGTAATGCTTCAGGAACTCTGTCTCTCAATGGGCGTTGATAACATCATTACTTTTGATGCTCACGATGCTCGTGTTCAGAACGCAATTCCTCTTCACGGTTTTGAAAGTATCTCTCCTGCTTATCAGATGATTAAGGCTCTTGTAAACAATGTTGATAACCTTAAACTCGACAAAGAGCACACAATGATTATTTCACCTGACGAAGGTGCTATGAGCCGTTGTATGCAGTATTCAAACTATCTTGGTCTTGACCTTGGTATGTTCTACAAGCGTCGCGACTATTCAAGAATCGTTGACGGTAGAAACCCAATCGTTGAGCATTCTTTCCTTGGTTCAAATGTTGAAGGTAAAGACGTTATTATTATCGACGATATGATTTCATCAGGTGAATCAATGCTTGATGTTTCAAAGAAAATTAAATCACTTGGTGCAAACAGAGTATTTATTTTCTCTGCATTCGGTCTTTTCAATGCAGGACTTGACAGCTTTGACAAGGCATATCGTGATGGTCTCTTTGATAAGGTGTTTACAACCAACCTTGTTTACAGAATGCCTGAGCTTAAAAAGCGTGATTGGTATTGCGAAGTTGAACTTTCAAAATATCTCTCATACATCATTGATACACTCAATCATGATAAATCAGTCAGCAAACTTCTTGACCCGGCTGATAAGATTGATTCTCTTCTCATAAAAGCAGGACTTAAATAAGAATTAAACAACAAAAGCGTTGCAACTAAATGCAACGCTTTTTATTTTTTAATTGATTTTAAAGCTTAAGCCTTGGTTTCAATTCCTGCATCAAAGGATGGCATCAACTGTAATTTGAACAGATTAATCCGATGCATTCTGTCAATACGTTCTTTCTTCGACTGGTCTTCAATTTCACCCGTACGAATATATTTATCAAGCTCGGCATAAGTAAAACCAAGATTATCCTCATCTGTTTTGCCACAAAGACCATCAATAGGCACCTTATCCACAAGCTCTTTCGGTAACCCGAGAAGATAACCAATTTCCTTTACTTCTGTTACGGTAAGATTACTCATAGGTGAAAAATCCCCTACTGAGTCACCATATCTTGTCGAATAACCAACCCAATCCTCAGAAAGGTTACAGGTGTTACAAACTCTGCCGTTTACCGACTGACTGATTGCATAAACAGTTGACATCCTGATTCGTGGAGGCAGATTCTGCACCGACTGACTTGTAAGCTCTAATTCATCAGGTATTGCAGCCTTAATTGCATTAACTGCATTTCCGATATTAACCTCATAATGTTTAATTCCAAGGTGATTTACAAGCATATAAGCCTTATCAATATCGTGCTGCTCACCCTGTGGCATAAGAACTCCTATAACACGTTCCTTGCCCAAGGCTTCAACACATAATGCCGCTGCAATCGAGCTGTCTTTGCCACCTGAAATACCTAAAACAGCATTACACCCTTTACCATTTATTTCAAAGAAATTTCTTATCCATTCAACGCATTCATTTTTGACCTTCATAGCATCAAACATCACAAATTACCCCCACTTAATCGTTGCTAAACTTCTTCTGAAGCATAATAACTTATCAATATTATGTGTAGTTTTTTCTTAAAAGGAATATATCAAAATAAAAACAATAAGTCAATAAGATTACCAAAATTATAATATTTTTACTTAATTCAGGTTGATATTTTAAAATTTCATCTTTCCATTTTCAATGATCTCTTATCTTTGCCCTTGAAAATAAAATGAAATTAGTGTAGAATATTGACGATAAAATTACATAAAGGAGATTGAATATGGATTTTTCAATTTTTGACTCATTTGACATGGGTGTATTCACTTTTTTCGGTGAACATATTCAGAGTGCAGCAATGAACATAGTTGCTGAAATTATCACCTTCTTTGGTGGTGAAGAGTTTGTTATACCAATGGCAGTTTTTGGTCTTGTGCTCAGCTTGTTTAAAAAGACACGTAAATTTGGTTTATCAGTTCTCTTTGCAGTTCTTGTGGGTACACTTCTCACAAACCTCGTTATGAAGAATGTTTTTGACCGTCCTCGTCCTTTTAATTATTTCACCGAAAATCCTATGTACGCAGAATTTTTCAAAAATGTATATGGTATTTATCCTGCTGAAATGACTGAGGCGTTACGTGAACAACTTCCTCATAGTGGTTCCTTCCCATCAGGTCACACAACTGCAGCATTTGAGCTTGGCGTTGCAATGTTCCTTGCTCTCAAAAAGAAATACAGTTGGGTATTCCCTGTTTTCTCAGCACTTGTAGGTCTTTCACGAATCTACCTTATGGTACACTATGCAACAGACGTTATCGGTGGTGTTTTTGTAGGAATAGTTGCAGGTGTTGCAGGTTATTTCATTATGAAAGCAATTATGGAAAAAACTAAAATAAATGAATTCGATTTAATCGAAACTATCAAAAAGAAAAAAGCATAAAAATGGATATTTAAAATCACCCGTGTCAAAACTCTACACGGGTGATTTTTTATGTACAAAAGAATAACTGTTGCTTTTCTTGCTCTGACACTTGTTTTCGGAATATTAATTTCCAACCTTGGTTTTATCGCATTAAAAACAAAAGACTCCCCTGTTTCTTACAACAGAAGTCAAAAAAGTCTTACTCTCTCCACATCAAGAGGTATGATTTATGATACAAACATGAAAAAAATAGTCAATATTGAAAAAGAAGTTATCACCGCTTGTCTCCCCACTACAAATGCTTTGAATTCAGTAAAAGAATATATTACAGATAATGAAGTGAAGATGCTGTATGAAAATATGAACAAGGGAAAAATCAGTATTCTTAAGCTTCCGAAAAGATTTAATGAAAATCATATTAAATCTGTTACAATGGTCAATCGTTATTCCTCCGACCAACCTTGCGTACATCTTATCGGCCATCTTGACCAATCAGGTAACGGAGTTATGGGTCTTGAAAAAGCATATAACGAAATTTTATCTAAAAATCAAGGAAAATTGAAGACTATATGGAGTTGTGATGCTATTGGCAACATACTTCTTGGCGAAGGAATTAATTTTGAAACCAGTAACTATATGTCTCCGGCCGGTATTCAATTGACAATAGACCTTGATATTCAACAAATTGCAGAAAAAGCTCTTGTTAACAATAAAATTGAAAAAGGAGCTATTGTAATCCTAAATTCACACACCAATGAAATCCTTGCTATGGCGTCTCTTCCAACATTTAATCCCAATGATGTTTCACAATCCTTAAATAACACTGATTCACCTTTTTTGAATCGTGCAACAACCCCCTACTGTGTAGGCTCTGTATTCAAGCCCATTGTAGCTTGTAGTGCCATAGAAAACAACATAAAATTCAATTACAATTGCAACGGAAGTATAAAGGTTGGTAAAACTGTTTTCAACTGCAGTAATAATACAGCCCACGGAAACGTAGATATTGATTCTGCAATGCAACACTCCTGCAACTGCTATTTTATTGCTTTAGGTCAGAAAATAGGCACAGAAAGGTTGCTGTCATTGTGCGAAGATTTCGGTCTGGGCAAATCCTTGGAATTAGCTGATAATTATTATGTCAAATCAGGTATTCTCCCAGATGAAGGTTCAATCAATTCTCAACAAGCTCTCGCAAATCTATCCTTTGGTCAGGGTGAATTACTCGCAACTCCAATCCACCTTGCGGTTGCATATTCCTGTTTTGCCAATGGAGGATATTATCGGCCACCTACACTTATGAAAGCAATTATTGATCAAAATAAAACTCCGATAAAAAATGTTGAATTGCCTCAAGAAAAGAAGATACTCAGTGAGAAAACCATAAAAAAAATTGACAGTGTGCTTAAAAATGTTGTGTATAAAGGGAACGGTCATAATGCATTTTCTGAGATAACTGAAAATCACGGAAAAACCGCAACTGCACAAAGCGGATGGTTTGAAAACGGAAAAGAAATAACCCACACCTGGTTTTGTGGTTATTTTGAAGCAAATAGTACAACATACACTATTGCTATTTTCAAAGATGACGGACATTCCGGTGCTAGTGACTGTGCACCTGTATTCAAAGAGGTTTCAGAAGAAATCTACTTGACCAAAACCAATGGCAACTGAACAAAAAAATTATCAAATTACTCTTGACAACAATAAGAAAAACATATATAATATTCGAGCAACCGTGTTAAGGGCCAATAGCTCAGTTGGTTAGAGCATCCGGCTCATAACCGGACGGTCCGGGGTTCGAGTCCCTGTTGGCCCACCATTTTCGGTTGCTTATAATATAGGGGTATAGCTCAGTTGGTAGAGCAGCGGTCTCCAAAACCGCGTGCCGAGGGTTCGAATCCTTCTGCCCCTGCCAAATACGATAAATCCGAACTCTTGCACCATCGTCGGCGAAGCGTTCGGATTTATTTTTTCTTTGCCTGAATAGTAGTGAACTCCCGCAGATTGCTCTGCGGGAGTTTTTTGTTGGTCGTGATACTTTTGACGCATTACAGAAAGTTATTAAAAATTAATTTAGATTTATATGTTGAAAATATATAATGATTGTGCTATAATAAGCAAAAATTAATATCAGAATAAAGAGATACGGTTTTGAAAAGTTGTAAGCTGAGTAGATTTAATAGGGAAATCAGGTTCGAATCCTGAACAACCGCCATTACTGTGTAGGAATTGAAAATCAGATTAATATCTGCATTTCTGCGGTTTATAATCTGCTTTGATATCTGTTCCTTAAGTCAGAACACCTGCCGTGTCTTTTTAGGTTCAACACAACTTTGGTGAGAAGAGTGCAACCGATTTATCGTAGTATGGTAGATTTTGGATTGCGTTCTTTTTTATTTTGTGCAGTCCGAAGTTATTGTTGTCGTACCGCGTTAATCTGTTGTACTCTTTTGACCTTTTTGGTTGAAAGAGTATTTTTTATTTTTGTAAAGGAGGTTTGACAAGTGACATCAGAAGAGAAAAAGTGCTGGGCGGCAGAACTTTTGAAAAGAAAAGCTGAGGAACTCGGAAGATTGCCCAAAAAGGATGATTTTGATGAACCCACACGGTCACGAATCAAAGCCTACCTCGGACCGTGGCCAAGGGCGTTGGAAGCTGCCGGATTAAAAGAAGCAAAACCTGTTTCCCCAAAATCCAAAAAGAGAAAAAGGGCAACTATCAGGTCTAAAAACCAAACTGTTTATGCACGACAGAAGTTGGAGAAACACAGAGCCGAACCGAAAGAACAGGATACTTTCGGTTAAAACAAAATGAAAAATATCAAAAAGGAGAATCAATGATGAAAAAAAGAATTTTAAGCGTTATTCTTTCCATCGCAATGCTGCTAACAGCAACACCCCTTATGTCTGTTGCGTCAGAAAGCGAATATGTTTATATGTCTGTAAGCTATGATGACAAATATACCGATGACAAAAACGGCAATCCCATAGCTTATATTCCCGTATCCCTCGAAACACTTCAATCTGTTGATTTGAACGAATACAATCTTTCTGAATATCTTTATGACGAAGACGGTGACGGCAATTATGACATTACAGCATTACAGCTTATCATCTATGCTCACGAAGAGCTTTATGGCGGTGATTGGAGCGAGGTAACTTTCACAGGTAGTCCCGGAAGTTCATATTTCGCAGGAGGTCTTTTCGGCAGAGATGAAAACCTCAACTATTATCTGAACGGTCAGTATCCTCTTGCAAGTGGAGGATGGGGTGCAACCTCTGACCAGATTGTTCTTGAAGCAGGCGACTTTATTGACCTTGCAGGCTTTACAAGCTGGGATTTCTATCAGGACTCGGCTTACGGTTTTCATTATTTTGCTGATGCAAACGGTGATGTAACACATTCTTACACCACAGAAACAGCCAAAGCTTGCGACATCAAGCTTATTAAAGGCACAAAGGATTATGAATACAATTCCGTTTTCTTTGAAATACCTGATTATGAAGTACATTACGGTAAAGCACTCTATAATGAAACGGGAAGTGTAACAACAGATGACAGCGGATGTGCATCTATCACTTTCCCATCTGCAGGAAAATGGTATCTTTGGGTTGACGGAGGTTATGGTAACGAATATCCCGATTCTATAGTTTCTGCTCCCGGCTATGCAGAGGTAACAGTTACATCGGCGGATGCTCCCCGTAAGCCTCAGGATGTAAGCGCTGTGCTTAATGCTACAATGGCACAGCTTGCTGATACAGTACAAGAACCTGCTTTCGGTACTGACGCAGGTGAATGGACAGTGTTGAGTCTGGCACGCGGTGAATATTTTGAAAAGAACAGCACATATTTTAATGATTACTACAACCGTATTGTTTCAACAGTAAATGAAACAGCTTCATCGGTTAATATGAACGGTGCACTCCACACAAATAAATCAACAGAAAATTCCCGTTTGATTGTTGCACTTTCATCTATCGGTAAGGATGCAACTGCTGTTGGTGATTGGAATCTTGTTGAAGCATACAGCCTGAACGGTTTTGATTGGGTTAAAAAGCAGGGTCTTAACGGTACGATATGGGCACTTATCGCGTTGGATTCGGGCAACTATGAAACAAGCGATGAAACCATCCGTCAGCAGTGTATTGATTCCATCCTCTCACTTCAGCATGATGATGGCGGTTGGGCATTACAGGCAAACAAGACTTACGCATCTGACCCTGATGTTACGGGTATGGCGCTTCAGGCTTTGTATCCCTATCGCAATCAGACAGCTGTAGCTGAAGCTTGTGAAAAAGCATTTGATTGTCTTTCTGAAATACAGCACGAAAACGGCACATTTGCATCAGGCGGAAGTGAATGCTCTGAAAGCTGTGCGTGGGTAATTGTTGCCTGCACAACATGGGGTATCAATCCCGACACAGACAGCCGTTTTGTAAAGAACGGAAAATCGGTTGTTGACGGACTTCTTCTCCATTATCTTGAAGATAAGGCGCAGTTTGAACATATTGCAGACGCAGGTGCAAACGGTATGGCTACTGACCAATCCTGCTACGCTCTTGTTGCCTACAAGCGTTTTATAAATAACAAAACAAATCTTTTTGATATGTCTGATGTTACATTTGATGAAAATGTTGAAATCGTTCCCGGTAAGATGACAGCAACTCTCGGTCTTCCTGCTGAAATATCCGATGAGGTCGGCAAAACTTTCAACGCAACAATCAGCATTGACCAGTGGGATAACAACGCAGGCTACAAGCTTATTGATTTTATTATGAATGTTCCCGAAGGTCTTACAGTTACGGCAGTTACAGCCGAAAGCCGTCTTTCGGGCGGAACGGTAAATTACAACTTTGAAGAAAGCACAGGCAAGCTCCGTGCAGTTTACTTTGACGCTAACAACCATAGCGATATCACAGTAAGCGGAACCACCTTCCCGGCACTTCTTTTCACAATTACTTTCCGTGTCGATTCCGTAACTGCAGGCGACAAGCTTGGCTTTAACATCAGAGGAATGTCCGTTAAACTCAACTCAGATTCTGCGGATGAAAACTCTATGATTATTGTTGACATTACGGATGCAAGCGGTACGGTAAATGTTGTAACAGGTGTTTCTTATAGTGCAATGTGTCTCTATGTTGGTGATAATGTTGACCTTATCCCCTCGGAGAAAATGGCCGTTGCAGTAGCAGTTGTCGGTGCAAAGGCCGGTGCAAAGCTCAGCTACAACGACGGCATCAACGGTTATGAATTCAAGTACAGCACAGAAATCTCTGATAAAACAGGTATTTCAACTTACGTTGCACTTGTTGATTCTTCAATTGATATGGCGAAGTTCGTTGATAAGCAGAATTTTGTTCTCTCTGATGACAACGCTGATGAAATCACATTCGGTGATGCAAACGGCGACGGCGTAATCAATGCACAGGATGCACTCGGTGCAGTTGATTCCTGGCTTCGTAAAACAGATGCACCGTCAGATGACAAGATTCTCGCCCTCAATGTGAACAGTGACAGCAGAATCAATACATTTGATGCTCTCGGTATCGTTGAAGCGTTTGTAGACGGCAGTGAATACATTGTTGTTACAAAGGCAGCAACTATTACAGCGAACAACTAACTGATTATTAAGGGGTGGGACTGACACTCCCACCCCTCTTGGGAGAATGAATATGAGCAAAAGTAAATTGGAACCGAAAACAAAAAAGAGAATAAAATCTGGTATTTCAATCGGCGTTTTACTGCTTTTGTTGATACTGATTCTCCTTTTTTCATTCTGCGGTGAAAACCCGTTCGGCAAACCTACACTTACAATAGAAACTCCGCAGAAAATCAGCCTTTCCGAAACAGATGAAATCACCCTCGACGTTACAATATCATCTTTCGGTGAAGCTAAATATCCTGCTGCAAGTATGAGCATTGTATTTGACCTGTCAAAGCTTGAGTTTATAGGTATAGAAGAAGGTAACGTTTTTATCCGTAATGACGGCGAAGAGATTGAACAAAGACTGCCGGACTGGAGCTGTAACCCGACACAATGCAACAAAACAGGTAAAATCAACATTATGTACCTTGACACAACAGGCGGAAAGAATGCGTTTGACAAAGACTTGCTTGCAAAGGACGACAATGTTGTTCTTCGCCTGAAATTCCGTCTCAGAGGAAGTCTTCGCAAAGGCGATGTATGTGACCTTGTTTTCGAAGATGCTGTTTTTGCGGCATCAGACGAAACACAAAGTCTGGCAATGACAACCGGTACACTTAATGTCAGAAACGGCAAAATTGTTATAGGAGATTAAAATGAAAAGAATAATATGTTTAATATTAGCCTTCGTGCTTCTTATGACAACTACAGCCTGCAGTGGTAATTTCACACAGGTTAACCTTAATGAACCCATAGCTATTCCGGAAAACGGTATTGTTGAGAAAAGTGTTTTAGATAAAATCAGAAACGAGAACGCTATCGCCACATTCACAGGTTCATCAAATGACATTAAATACGAATGGACTGTTTTCGGCAGTGACATCAATGAAACAAAGGATGTAAATTTATCCGTTGTCCTGAACAAATCCGATAAAGGAATAAAAGTCAGTTTTACCGAAGCAGAGGACTTTGGATTCCCGGCATTACTTTCCCTTTATATCAACGAAAAATGGTCAGCAGACAGTGCATCCGCTTTTAACGGTGGCAAGGATGTTTACTCTGTTTCTGTAACAGGGAGTAAAACAAGTATTCTGAATATATCTGTAAACAAGATTGTTCCTGAAATTGAAATTCTGCCCGATGAAAAAAGCTATACTGAAGATAACACTGTCTCTATCACCAAACCGGCAGAAAACAATTCTGTTTCAAGCGGAAAAGACAATTATATTTCAGGTGCACAGAACTCTGTTGACAGAGTTTATTCTGACGGTACGGCAACAGAAAAGGATAAGTATGACACTGACCCCGTGCCCGAAGGAAAGCCTATGCCTGTTGAGCCTGAAAATCAGGAAATCAACAACAAAAAGACATACACCTGCACCTTTTCCATCGAATGCTCGACAATCCTGAATAACCTTTCTGACCTCGACCCTGATAAACGTCACCTGGTACCTTCAGACGGTGTTATTTTACCGCCCACTAAAGTGACATTCTATGAAGGTGAATCAGTCTATGATGTGCTTCAGCGTGTTTGTAAGGAAAACAACATACATATGGAATCCTCATGGACTCCTGTCTATAACAGTGCCTATATCGAAGGTATAAACAATCTTTATGAATTTGACTGTGGCGAACTTTCAGGCTGGATGTACCGTGTTAACGGATGGTATCCAAATTACGGTTGCTCCCGTTATCAGCTTGCAGACGGTGAAAAAGTGGAATGGCGTTATACATGTGACCTCGGCAACGATGTCGGTCGTGAAGGAACTTGGTAAAATTTATGAGAGATTCATTTTCAGAATATCATCCTTTTATAAACTTAATATATTTTGCATTTACGATAAGCTTTTCTCTTGTGCTGACGCACCCGTTGGCACAAGGGATTTCTCTCATGTGTGCTGTTATTTATGCAGTAAGTATAAATGGGAAGAAAAGCGTGATGTTTCTCTTGAAATACTGTCTGCCGATGGTGCTTCTGACTGCATTTATCAATCCTGCATTCAATCACGAGGGCGCAACAACTCTGCTGTATTTTCCGAACGGCAATCCTCTTACGCTTGAAAGTATTTTATACGGATTTTCTGCAGGTGTGATGATAATTACAACGCTGATGTGGTTTTCGTCGTTTAACAGAGTGATGACAACGGACAAGTTTATCTATCTTTTCGGCAAGGTTATTCCTGCTTTGTCACTTGTACTGAGTATGTCTTTAAGATTTGTTCCTAAATTCAAATCGCAGATGCAGACTGTCACCGAAGCACAAAGAAGCATCGGCAGAGATGTTTCAAACGGAAGTCTGTTACAGAGAACAAAGACGGCAATTCACATCTTTTCAATTATGATAACCTGGACACTCGAAAATGCCATCGAAACAGCGGACAGTATGAAAAGCCGAGGATACGGGTTAAAAGGCAGAACTGCTTTTTCGATTTACCGCTTTGAAGAAAGAGACAAATACACTCTTATATGGCTTTCTTTCTGTGGATTGTTTATCATTGCGGGGACTTTGCTTAACGCTTTCGGCTTCAGATATTTCCCGGATGTTCGTTATGCTGCATTTGATATGACAACAATACCTTTTTACTGTGCATATTCTGCACTTTGCATTACACCTGTGATATTAAACTTAAAGGAGGAGAGAAAATGGAAAACTTCAGTTTCAGAAATGTAAGCTTTGCATATCCCGAGCAGGAAAACAAAGCTCTCCGTAATATCTCCTTTGAGGTAAATCAGGGTGAATTTCTGATTCTTTGCGGTCCGTCAGGCTGCGGCAAATCTACACTTCTGCGTCACCTCAAAACCTGCCTTACACCTCACGGTGTAGTTAACGGTGAAATTCTGTTTAACGGCAAACCGCTTAATGAGGTTAACGAAAGAACACAGGCACAAGAGATAGGCTTTGTGCTTCAGTCTCCCGAAAATCAGGTGGTAACCGATAAGGTATGGCACGAGCTTGCTTTCGGACTTGAAAGCCTTGGGCTTGATACGCCGACTATCCGTCGCCGTGTGGCAGAGGTTGCAGCATTCTTCGGTATTGAAAATTGGTTCTATAAGAATGTAACCGAGCTTTCAGGCGGTCAGAAACAGCTTCTCAGCCTTGCTTCGGTTATGTGTATGAATCCGAAAATACTTGTTCTCGATGAACCTACGGCACAGCTTGACCCTATTGCCGCTTCTGATTTCCTCGCTCTTCTTGGAAAAATCAACCGTGAGCTCGGTATAACGGTTATTCTTACCGAGCACAGACTTGAAGAAGCTTTTCCATTTGCAACAAGAGTTATTGTTATGGAAAAAGGTGAAATTATCTGCGATGATTCTCCCGAAAAAGTTGGACTTCATCTTCGTGATAAGGATAACGGAATGTTCCTTGCTATGCCTACAGCAATGAGAGTGTGGGCAGGTGTTGAAACAAAGCTTTACTGTCCGATTACTGTACGTGACGGTAGTGCGTTCCTGACTGAAAGAAGCAAAGAAAAAGCACTTCTTCCCCTTGAAAGGGAAAAAGTGCATACATATACTGACGAAATAACTCTTGAGTGTGATGAAATATGGTTCAGATACGAAAAAGACCTGCCTGATGTTATAAAAGGCTTTTCTCTCACTCTGCACAAGGGTGAATTTTATGCAATTCTCGGCGGTAACGGTGCAGGTAAAACAACAACGCTGAAAGTAATTTCGGGACTTCGCAAGGCTTACCGAGGTAATGTAAAAGCAAACGGTAAGGTTGGAATGTTACCGCAGAATCCGCAGGCACTTTTTGTAAAAAGAACAGTGCGCGAGGATTTATATGAAGCTCTAAGTAATGTAAAAATCACAAAGAAAGAAAAGGATGAGCAGGTTGCCCGTGTGGTTAGTCTTTGCTCGCTGACTGACTTTCTTGACCGACATCCATATGATATTTCAGGCGGTGAACAGCAAAGAACAGCACTTGCAAAGGTTCTTCTTACCGCACCCGATATACTTCTTCTCGATGAACCGACAAAAGGCTTTGATGCAGAATTCAAGGTAGTATTTGCGGATATTATCGGTAAACTGACAAATCAGGGCGTAACCGTGCTTATGGTCAGTCATGATGTGACCTTCTGTGCAGAATATGCACACAGATGCGGTATGTTTTTTGACGGTAATCTTGTCGCAGAAGGCACTCCCCGTGAATTTTTCTCAGGCAACAGCTTCTATACTACTTCTGCAAACAGAATGGCAAGGCACCTCATTCCCGATGCGGTAACGGTTGATGAAATCATTGCTTGCTGTGGCGGAGAGATTAAGGAAAAAGAATGTGCAGATGAAACAACACCTTTGCCTGAGCCTTCCCGGAGAAGTGTAAATTTCAAGCCTGAACCACTTAAACTATGGCGTAAAATTCTTGCTACAGCATCAGGGCTTGTTTCATTAGCTGTGTTTTTCTATGCAACAGGAATTACCGATTTATCAGCACTTATAAATTCTTCGGGCATAAGTGAAGCGGGTAAAAATCAATTATGGCTTTACGGTATTTTGTTTGTTGCTCTTACCGTGTTTATGATTGCAATCGGAAGACGGAGCGAACCGCCGCTTATAGTGCAGACACCGAAAGAAAAAAGAAACTTAAGCAAGCGGACAATTGTGGCGTCTGTTGCTATATTGCTCTTTATTCCACTGACCATATTTGCAGGAATTTTCTATCTCGACAACCGACAGTATAACATTGTCGCACTGCTTGTGCTTTTAGAGTGTATGTTGCCGTTTGTTCTCGTGTTTGAGGGTAGAAAGCCTAAGGCAAGAGAGCTTGTGACAATCGCTGTGCTTTGTGCAATCGGAATAGCAGGTAGAAGCCTTTTCTTTATGCTTCCGCAGTTTAAGCCGGTTCTTGCACTTACAATAATCGCAGGTGTTGCTTTCGGTGGTGAAGCAGGATTCCTTGTCGGAGCCGTTACAATGCTTCTTTCAAATATGCTTTTCTCTCAGGGACCGTGGACACCGTGGCAAATGTTTGCTATGGGTATCATCGGTTTCCTTGCAGGGGTTCTTTTCAAAAAAGGGTGGCTTCGCAGAACACGGGCTTCACTTGCCGTTTTCGGTGCGTTTGCCGCTGTTGTTATTTACGGCGGAATAATGAATCCTGCATCAATGCTTATGTATTCGTCACAGACAATAACAGTTAAAGCCTTGATGGCATATTATATTTCAGGTCTCCCTATGGACCTGGTACACGGCTTCGGAACTGTAATATTTATTATGCTCGCTGCCGAGCCGATGCTCGAAAAAATGGACCGTATCAAGGTAAAATACGGGTTGGTTGAGTAGGAGTTATAAATAAAATAAGTTGTTTATTCCTCAGAAAAACTTTTAGAAAGCTACCTGTTTTTTTAAAACAATATTATATATATAGAAACAAATGAACGAACAAAATAATAATTTGACAGAGCACCGTGTTCGGTTCTCTAACCAATCTGAACATGTAACAAAACCTGAAGCAAAACAGCTTCAGGTTTTTCTTTTTATTAAAATTATTTTTTTCTAACATATTAAAACTGAAGACACAGGCTATAGGAGTTTCTCACACAAGGACAGATTCTTGTTGCTTGTGGGTGGAGGAGCGATACGAATATGCATTAAGTATTGTTCGTCCGCTGAGGTGCTGTGAGATGCGAATTGTTTTAAAATTCGCAGGCAGGCATCTCCTTTCAAACCAAAACGATATTTTAAAACAGTTTACAGTTTTGGTTTGTGTGACAGAGTTGAGAGAATTGTTTTAAAAACAACTCTGTCACGGAACGGTTGCTTTTTGAAAGAAAAGAACCGGTCCATGCTAACGGTTATTCAGTTATTTAACGGAATAACCAGTTAGCAGGACGAAGAAGTGTTTTTTACTTCGGTGTAATGGGTTTGCATCGACCCTTACGGACAAGTCTGAAAAGATTTTGTCGCTCTTTGAATGAGCCCTTGAACAGTTTAACTCCGAAAGGTGGACGGTTGAAAGTCCGTTGCGTACGCAAAAACTTTCAAAAATCTTGTAAAGGTGAAAAAGACAGATTCATAACAGTTTTTAATTTTCATCTAACATATTAATTATGAACGGTTTAAAATCGTTAGAAATTTCCTACGAAAGGAGGTGTGCTAATGTCAAAGAACCCAACAAACAGAAAGGTTGGGGAGGTGTTGAATATTGAAATTAAGAAAGGAACGGAAGAAATTCCGAAAACAATATACGCAGAATTAGCAAGATGCTTTTTCTCTGAAATAACAGAATTCTATAATGATAAAAAGAAGGTATGATAATATGTTTAAATTTTTCAAAAAAGTAAAGCTTACGGCCTTTACAAAAGCGTTTTTGCGCGCTATATTAAAATCCCGAAGGAGGAATGAAAATGAATGCTGTAATTTATGCCCGATACTCAAGCAGTAACCAACGCGAGGAATCCATTGAAGGTCAGGTTCGTGAATGCAAGGCTTATGCAGAAAAGAACGGACAAACCATTGTAGGTATATACATAGACAGAGCTCGTTCTGCAAGAACAGATAACCGACCAGATTTCCAAAGAATGGTTAAAGACAGTTCAAAAAACAAATTCGATACAATTATTGTATGGAAGTTTGACCGTTTCGCCCGAAATCGTTACGACTCAGCACATTACAAACGTCTGCTGAGAAAGAACAGTGTTCAGGTTATATCTGCAACAGAAAACATTGCCGAAGGTTCAAACGGAATTATAATGGAAACTTTTCTTGAAGGAATGGCAGAATACTACTCGGCTGAACTTTCTGAAAAGGTTATAAGAGGAATTACAGAAAATGCACTCAAGTGTAAATTCAACGGTGGTGTTGTACCTTTAGGTTATGTTGTTGATGAGGAACATCACTTGCAGATAGACCCTTTGACTGCACCTGCAGTTCTTGAAGCTTTTCAGAGTTATGCTGACGGAAAGTCAATGAAGGAAGTTGCAGAAGATATGTGCAGCAAGGGAATCAGAAACAACCGCGGAGGAAAGATTACTTTCAATGTCCTGACACATATGTTTCATAATCGCAGATACATAGGCGAATACAAGTACCGAGATATTATTCATCCGAACGGAATCCCTGCAATAGTTCCGTTAGATTTGTTTGAAAAAGTTCAGGACAGAATGGCACAGACTAAAAAAGCGCCTGCAAAACATAAAGCAGAAGATGACTACCTGCTTTCACCGAAGTTGTATTGCGGAAAATGCAACAGGCTTATGGTCGGAGAAAGCGGAACAAGTAAAACTTCAAAAAAATATCATTATTACAAGTGTTCCGGTGTTAAAAAGTTCCATGATTGTAACAAGAAAACAATCGGAAAGGATGCGCTCGAATCGATTGTTTTAAAACAAATCGAAAATGTGTATATGGATGACAATCTGATTGAAAAGATTGCCAATGAAGTTCTGAAAGAACAGGCTAAAGAAAACACAACATTGCCTCTGCTAAAAAAGAAGTATGCCGAAACCGTGAAAGGTATCAGCAATATGCTTGATGCCATACAGAACGGAATACTGACAGAATCGACTAAAGAGAGGCTTGAATCATTAGAGCTGCAAAAAGCCGATTTATCACTGAAAATCACAAAAGAAGAACTCGAAAGACCGCTGTTAACAAAAGAACAGATTATCGAATGGTTAAAAGATTTACGAAAGTACGGAACAAAGCGTTTAGACCATAAACGAAGACTGATAAATACTTTTGTTAACTCAGTTTATCTGTATGACGATAGAATTGTCATTAACTTCAACTACAAGGACGGCGCAAAAACCGTCCGCGTAGATGAAGTTAATAATTTACTCCTGAGTTCGGATTCTAATGTATATGCTCTGCCAAAAAGGAAAAGAGTCGTTTTACGGCTCTTTTTCTTTTTAGTTTGTGTAAATGGGTTTAATTCACGGCACGCGGAGCGTGTCGTGGGGTGCGGGTCTCCGGTGGAGACCTCTGTGAAGCAGAAACACCGACCGAGCCGGCAGGCGAAAACGAATCCTTCTGCCCCTGCCAGAAAAAGACGATTCTTCTGCTGAAGCCACATAAGGCAGTAATTTCAAAACACTAACTTATGGGCGTTGCAAGGAAAGAAAATCAGAGAGAAGATTCGGCTTCTCTCTTTTTCTTATATTTGCACATTAGACAAACTCTCCTTTAATTCGTACAATAAAAGTACAAAATTTAAAGGAGGATTTTTTATGTCAAACAAAAATTCTATTAGCTATCGTAAAGTTGGTGATTATCTAATACCAAACTTTGTATTACCACCCGAAGAAGTAAATATCACTCTAGGCAGGTGGGGCATGTTACATAAGGATTGCCTGCTTAACCACAAGAAGGTATTGTTTACTACGCTACTAAGCCAAGGTAAACTTTATCAGTACTGTGCAGAAGTAGAAACCCAGGCACAAGATATGTTTGATTCTCTTGTGGAACAGATGAAAGCGGCTGAGGGTGTTACCGAGCAACTGAAAGAAGAATATCAGTTGGAATGGGTTGCTCGGATGAATAACATTCAAAATAGAGCTTTTGAAATTGTAATTAATAGTTTAATTGAAAATTAACCAACTAGCTGTTATAAAAGAACAAACCAAATATGAAGAGCAAATCATAAGAGAGGCAAGTCAGAATGTATCTCAGTTCCCTCGGTATTGACTACGACTCGCTTACGAAAGAGGGCTTGTAACACAAATAAATATCCTCAAAAAATCAAGGTATATGAAAAGTCCGTACAGCCAGAGAGGTAAAACCAAAAAAAACATAAATGATAAAGCAGGCAACATTGAAAAATGTTGCCTGCGAGATTAGTTATGACACTTGTCAAATAACCTTTTTAAATCACTTCAAAATTTTAAATTTGCCGATTACAGGCAGTTCCTTTGCTCTGCCGTTAAGGGCATTGAGAATACCGATAACAGCAAGGACTGTTATTGCAAGTGCAGCGATTGATGAAACAATCCAGCCAATAACGGGAATAACTGCAACAACAGAAGCGATAATTCCTGCAAGGAAAAGAACAAGCCCCTGATTAGTGTGGAAACGTGCAAATTTTGAATCCTTTGCCGCAAACAGCGGAATAAGGAAGATTATGTAAGCCAGCAATGCCATAACCTTATTCTTCTCAATATCCTGTGCATCGTATTCGGCTGTTGTATCTGCTGTATTGTTAAGCTCATTGAGCTTTGCGGAAAGGTCTGCCGCAGCAGAGTCGTTTGCCTGTTCAACAGGAGCTTCAATGGGTGCACCGCAAGTCGGATCGTAGCCATGTCGTTCTGTGTGCCAAGGAGTTGCCTTAATTAATTGTCTTCCTAAGACCCGCTTGGCCTCCCGACTTCGGAAAGGTCTGCCGCAGCAGAGTCGTTTGCCTGTTCAACAGGAGCTTCAATGGGTGCACCGC
>JAZNTF010000076.1:0-5399 GCA_045591625.1 Candidatus Fimenecus sp. | reverse complement strand
AATTTATCATCCATGGCTGCTTTAATATCTGTTTTATCAGCTTTTGTAAGCTTTAATATTGCAGCTGTAATAGTATATCCATTTTTAGTATAAGCACTGAGACGATATCCTAAATCAAGGTCTTATCTTCTTAATTCACCTTGATTACCTTTATCATCAATGTGATTTACTGAAAAAAGAACATCCTTCATCTCACCACCATAAGCACCTGCATTCATATATACTGCACCACCAACATTGCCCGGAATACCAAAAGCAAATTCCAAGCCTGAAAGTGAATTTTCAAGAGCAAACATACAAAGTGATTTAAGAGATGCACCCGCCTCACAGAAAATTGTTGTTTCATCAAGCAATTTAATTTCAGACATCTGTGAGCCTATTTTAATAACAACCCCATCAATACCCTTGTCAGTAACAAGAAGATTGGAGCCATTACCGATAATTATTGGTTTTACATTCTTTGAATAGCAGAATGAAATTATTTTTTCAAGTGACTCAACAGAATCAGGCGTAATGAAAAGACTTGCATTACCACCACATTTAAATGTTGTATATTTCTTCATTGGTGCGGACACTTCTACCGTCGCACCTATATTTTCAGCAAATAATGCAATTTCATTATACATTATTTAACCTTCTTTCTGAATGTTTTGTTTAATAATTTTGCCAGATGTCAATTTCCTTCGACTGTGGCTCATAACCTTCGTCCATTCCAAGCTGATGGAGAAGCTCACGAGCAGCATTATATCCCATTTTCTTTTGACGATTATTCATAGCAGCACATTCAATGATAACTGCAAGATTTCGTCCAGGTTTAACAGGAACAGTTGTGAGCGGAATTTTAACATCCATAATATTTATGTATTCATTATCAAGTCCCATACGGTCATAAACCTTCGAGCTATCCCACGGCTCAAGTTGAATAACCATATTGATTTTTTCTGTCAGCTTAACAGCACCCATACCAAAAAGACGACGTGCATTGATAATTCCTATTCCTCGAAGTTCGATAAAATGACGGATATTATCAGGAGCCGAGCCAACAAGTGTCTTTGCAGATGCTTTTCTTATTTCAACAGCATCATCAGCAATAAGACGATGACCACGCTTAATAAGTTCGATTGCTGTTTCACTCTTACCGACACCGCTGTCACCTACAATAAGGACACCTTCACCGTAAACCTCAACAAGTACACCATGACGAGTAATACGAGGTGCAAGAGCTGTTCCAAGGAAGTAAATAAGAGTTGACATACTTGCAGAAGTTGCTTCGGCAGTTCTTATAATCGGAACACGATATTTCTGAGCCGCCTCAACCATACCATCTAACGGTTCGAGACTTCTTGTAATAATAACAACGGATGGCTTTCTGCTGAAAAGTCTTTCCATGCATTCAAGTTGTTCTTCCTTGCTGAATGATTTAACAAATTCAAACTCAGAAAAACCAAGATACTGAACACGGTCAGGGTCAAAATATTTATCATTACCCGCAAGTAAAAGACCGGGACGGTTAACCTCCTGAGATGTTATTGAGATATCTGATGCATCACAGGGTAAATATATTGTTTCAAGACCAAATTCGTTGATAATTTTTTCTAAAGTAACGGAATATCCAGATGCCAAAGCCCATAACTCCCCTTTATAAGAATATATTTAAATTATTATATAACATTCTCTCAAATTTTCCAATAGTTTTTTTAATTATTTTTCAATTATTTTTTTATTAAAACCGAACCCGACAGGATATTTCCCGTCGGGTTCTTTTAATTTGCGAAAATAAGGTTATTTCATATTTTCTTCGTATGACTTAATCATCTTTTTAACCATCTGACCGCCGACAGAACCTGCCTGCTTTGAAGTAAGGTCACCGTTATAGCCCTGCTTAAGGTTTACGCCAACTTCTGAAGCAGCTTCCATCTTGAAACGATTAAGAGCTTCGCGAGCTTCAGGTACTACATTCTTTTTACCTCTTGACATCTGAATACACCCCTTATCAATTAAAGTTTTATATTAATTGCGTTTGCTTTATTATTGTTGCAAATAATTTCAATTTTATAATTGTAAATTTTTAGGTATATAAATATAATTAATGCCATTTTGATTATGAATGACTTTATATTGACAGATTAATTATGTAATGTTAATATAATCAGTAAGGAGATGATATGGATGTTCTGTAGCAAATGTGGTGTTCAACTTGCGAACGAGGCATCGTTTTGTCATAAATGCGGAAACAAAATTGTAGCACCCAAAAAAGATACAATTGATAGTCCGGTTGAATCCAACGAAACTGTTTCAGTTGAAAACTTTTCTGAATCAAATAAAGATAATGTAGCAATCTCATTGGAAAGTTCTTCTGATTACGATAAAAATGATTTCGTTGAGGGCAACGATAATTCTTCAGCAAACAATTCAAGCACAATATTATGCACTCCCTCTATCGAGCAAAATTTAAACACAGACGAAACCACACAATTATCAAATATAGCTAATCCAGCATCTATTAATACACCTCAGATGCCAAATACTGCACCGGCAAAACAATCAGGCTTAACAAACAAAAAAGCTCTTATAATAGCAGGAATAATTGCGATAATTATAGCATCAGTGATTGGTATTATTATAATTTCAGCAATTATTGGCGCAGTAACCAGTTCTTCAAATTCTTCATCAAGTTACGACGATTCTTACTATGATTCTTACTACGATTCCTACGATAGTGATTACACTTCAGAAGATACAATTGAGACTTTAGCAGTTACTGCCTTATACTCTGAGCTTTCTGACCATTTTAACTATTCAGACTACTATGATATTGGCTCAACACGTTATTCCGTTGGAACTATCATCGACGATGGTAGTGAATGGATTGTTCGAGGAACTTTCACAATGTATGATTATTATGGAAAAATGTCTTCAACGTATTATAATGAAACTTTTACCGTCAGAATAAATAAAAGTACTTACAAAACAACTTGTACAACAAGCCTTTAACAACTAAATAATTATTCACATTAACAAGTTAAACCGTCGAGATATCTCCCGACGGTTTATTTTTTGACTTAAATATAATCTCTTAAGGACTTAAATTTATAGCCTTGCCTTCTTGCTTCGTCAATAACATTATCTAGAGCATTTGCATTGTCTTGTGACACTGAATGCAACAGTATTACAGCACCCGGATGAAGCCTTGATATAATTGTATCAAAAGCAAACTGCTCACCTTTTTGGTTATTCAAATCCCAATCAGAATAAGCTAAGGACCAAAAAAAACTTGTATAACCGAGTGACTCAACAGTCTTTAATGCATTTTCAGTATATTCCCCTTTTGGAAATCTAAAATACGGTTCACTATAATTAAAATTCTCTTTTAAATAATTTTCCATTCCAATAATTTCTTCTTTCATCTGTTCAGTAGAAATCTCGGCAAATGACGGATGAGTAACTGAATGATTTCCTACAATATGGCCTTCACTTATCATTCTTTGGATTAATTCGGGATTTTCCTTAACCTGAGGCAGAGTACAGAAAAACGCAGCTGTCACGTTCTTTTCTTTTAATACATCAAGGATTTTTTCCGTATATCCGTTTTCATATCCACAATCAAAGGTCAGATAAAGAACCTTTTCCTTTGATTTAGTATCAAGGCAAACTGCTTTGAACTTTTTTTCATCAAAATACTTTTGAGTATTTACTGAAATTTCATTTGGTTTTCCGTTTTTAGCAACACCATAGCTATGAGATTTTTTCTCATTATTATATTGCGATACAGGGTCAGGTGATATTGTTGTTTCAGACACACCCTGTTCCCTTGTAGTTGTAATAGTTGTTTCAGGTTTAACATCGTCTTCTTGTACAATCATACAAGAATTTAGTAAACAGATAATTAAGATTGCACTGATAATTTTAAAACATTTCATCCGTGCATACCCTAGTTCATCATCTTGTTAACACTGTCAACAACATCATTTACTGTATTCATTGCTTTTTTTGCAGTCTTCTTCATCTTTTTCTTTGTAGATTTATCTGACATTGCACCTGTTACAGCCATTGCTGCTGTACCTGCAAGCATACCGGCACCTACAGCCTTTCCAACTTGTTTCTTATCCATAATTCTTCCCCTTTCTTTCATATTTGCTCATAAAAATTTTAAGAGCACTAATATTTTTTGAAAGAAAAATAAAAAAATTATAAATTTCTATTTTAAATTATTACTAAAAATGTTATACTTTGATTTAGAAAAATTTTGAAAATTCAGGTGATTTTATGACATTGAATATTGTAATGGTTGAACCGGAAATCCCACAGAATACAGGTAATGTTGCTCGTACCTGTGCTGCAACAGGTGCAAGATTACATCTTGTTGGTAAAATGGGATTTACTCCTGATGATAAAAAGCTTAAAAGGGCAGGACTTGATTATTGGTATCTTCTTGATATTACATATTATGACACAATGGAAGAATTTTTTGAAAAGAACAAAGGCGGAAACTTTTTCTATTTTTCAACAAAAGCACAGAAAAGACATTCCGATGTTTCATATCCAGACAACACATATCTTGTTTTCGGCAAGGAAACTGCAGGTCTTCCTGAAAAGTTACTTTTTGAAAATGCTGACAAATGTGTAAGAATTCCTATGATTGACGAGGCAAGAAGCCTTAACCTTTCAAATGCCGTTGCAATCGGCGTTTATGAAACGCTCCGTCAATGGGATTATCCACAGTTATTGGAATCAGGTGAATTAAGAAATTATAATTGGGCAGACCAGCAGTAAAGCACTAAAAATAGTTATGCAAAAACGCATCCGACTAATTAAGTCAGATGCGTTAATTTTATGCATTAAAATTAATAATGTGTTACACCACAGTTACAGATTTGATTTGAACCGAAAAGCTTCTGGAAGAAAAGAATCAAATTGAAGAAGAATTTGGAAATGCCTGTTTTGTGGCAATTACAAACACAATTATCAGATGGGTCAGTTACGTCTTCATTATTATCATCATTACCTGTGTTTTCTGTGTAATCGCAATTTGCACAATCACCGTTAACAAGGTCGTGACCCTTTGCATCGATAACAGCAGTTTCACGATTCATTTCCTTGTTGCAGATTTTACAAGTAACAACAACTTCCTTACTACCCATTTCAGTACAAGTAGGAGCAACGAGAATATTTTCAGTTGCTTCAGTTTCGTGACCAAGAGCATTTACATAATCAGCAACATAGGTGTAACCACATTCACAAGTGAATGTTGTATAGCCTTTTTCTGTGCAAGTTGGAGCTGTAACTACTGGGTCATAGTTATGACCTGTTGGGGGTAATGTTTCTCTATATTTTGCTTCCTCACAGATATCGCAAGAATATTCTAAATATCCAGACTCTGTACATGTCGGGGCGCTTTC
>JAZNTF010000075.1:0-4495 GCA_045591625.1 Candidatus Fimenecus sp. | reverse complement strand
TCCCTTGGTGTATATAGTCGGTGTTCCCGCTCAGATAATAATTTTTATGTGCTTTGGTATAATTGTCCTTAACACTCTTAAGATAACAACCGAAAAACACGATCAAAACAACAGTTAATCAGCTTATACGTGGTTTTTATAAAACATAATCAATTTTTTCAAATTATAATTTGAAATTCTTATTTTGTTCATTACAAATAAATTGTAATAATCTTCTTGAAAATAACGGCAAGTGATAGTATAATATTATAATGTATGTGACAAAAAAATTTAGTTGCAATAAATATTTCAGAAAGGGGCGTTTTCTATGTGTGAAAAGCCAAAGTTTTACATCACAACAGCCATTGCGTACACATCACGCAAACCTCATATCGGCAACAGCTATGAAATCGTGTTGACCGATGCCATTGCGAGGTTTAAGCGAATGCAGGGCTTTGATGTTTTCTTTCTGACAGGTACTGACGAACACGGTCAGAAAATCGAAGAATATGCAAAGGACGCCGGTGTTAGTCCTAAGGAATATGTTGATAAGGTTGCAGGTGAAATCAAGGGTATCTGTGATTTGCTTAACACAACCTATGACCACTTTATTCGTACAACTGACGATTATCACGAAAAAACTGTTCAGAAAATTTTCAAAAAGCTCTACGACCAGGGCGATATTTATAAGAGTGAGTACGAAGGTCTTTATTGTACTCCTTGCGAGTCATTCTGGACTGAAAGCCAGTTAGTTGACGGCAAATGTCCTGACTGTGGCAGAGATGTTCACAAGGAAAAGGAAGAAACATATTTCCTTCGTCTTTCAAAATATCAGAAGCAGCTTGAAGAATTCATTGAAAACAATGAAAACTTCATTTACCCTGAAGCTCGTAAAAAAGAAATGCTTAACAATTTTATTAAGCCGGGACTTCAGGATTTGTGCGTATCACGTTCATCATTCAAATGGGGTGTTCCTGTTTCATTTGATGACAAGCATGTTATCTATGTTTGGATTGATGCTCTTTCAAACTATATTACTGCATTAGGTTATGACCCTGACGGCAGTGGTGAGAAGTATAATAAATACTGGCCTGCCGATGTTCATATTATCGGTAAGGACATTGTAAGATTCCACACAATTTACTGGCCAATTATGCTTATGGCACGTGGTGAGCCGCTTACTAAGCAGGTTTACGGTCATCCTTGGCTTCTTTTTGGTGAAGACAAGATGAGTAAATCCCGTGGCAATGTTATTTATGCTGATGATTTGACAGAAATCTTCGGCGTTGATGCTGTGCGTTACTATCTTCTCTCAGAGATGCCGCACGCTCATGACGGCTCAATCACTTATGAAGCTATGATTGACCGTTTCAATACTGACCTTGCAAACACTCTCGGTAATCTTGTAAACAGAACTATCGCAATGCAGAACAAGTACTTCGATGGCGTTGTTCAGGCTCCTTGTTGTCCAACAGATTTCGACGAAGATTTGAAGGATTCTGCTAAAAAGGCTCTTGCAGGTTTTGAAAAATACATTTCAGAATACAAGATGAGTGATGCAGTTGAATGTGTAATTAACTTTGCTCGTCGTTGCAACAAGTACATTGACGAAACAATGCCTTGGTCACTTGCAAAGGATGAGGCACAGAAAGAAAAGCTCGGTACAGTTCTTTATAATCTTCTTGAAGGTATCCGTGTTCTTTCTGCACTTATCTCACCTGTTATGCCTGAAACTGCAGTTAAGATTGCAGAACAGTTAAATGTTGCTCCTGCAACTTTCGAAAGCATTCAGGAGTGGGGTGGAATCGAAGCTGGTATCACAGTTGGTACTGCTACTCCTCTTTTCTCAAGAATTGATGGTGAAAAGCTTATTGCTGAACTTCAGGCTAAAAAGGAAGCAGAAGAAAAAGCAAATGCTCCCGCACCAAAAATTGAGGGACTTGCACCTATTGAATTCCCTGACTTTATGAAGGTTGAACTTCGTGTTGCTGAAGTTAAGAATTGTGAACCTGTTAAGAAGGCTAAAAAGCTTCTTAAGCTCAATCTTGACGATGGCACAGGTGCTGACAGAATCGTTGCAAGCGGTATTGCAAAATGGTACAAGCCGGAAGACCTTATCGGTAAAAAGGTTATCCTTGTTGCAAACCTTAAACCTGCAGTTCTCTGTGGTGTTGAAAGCTGTGGTATGATTCTTGCAGCAGATATTACAGAAGAAGATGCAAAGGTTGTTTTTGTTGACGAAAGTATGCCAAACGGAGCGAGAATAAGATAATGTATCATAACATTTTTGATTCACACGCACATTATGATGACGAGCAGTTTAATCCTGACAGAAACGAACTGCTCGTTTCTTTTAAAGAAAACGGGGTTTCAGGTGTTGTCTGTTGTGGTGTTGATGTTAAAACATCAGAATTTGCAGTTGAATTATCTCACAAATACGATTTTGTGTATTCTGCAGTGGGATTTCATCCACTTGAAAATGACGAATACACAAACGAAGCTCTGGAAAGAATAAAAGAGTTAGCACAGGACGAGAAATGCGTTGCAATCGGTGAAATCGGACTTGATTATCACTACGAAAAAGAAAGTCGCGAAAACCAGTTGATTCTCCTTGAAAAGCAGATTCAATTAGCAAACGAATTGGATTTACCAATCATTTTCCACGACAGAGAATCCCACGAGGATACACTCAACATACTGAAAAAGTATAAGCCAAAAGGTGTTCTTCATTGTTTTTCAGGCAGTGTGGAAATGGCAAAGGAAATCATAAAACTCGGCATGTATATCGGTCTTGGCGGTGCAGTTACATTCAAAAATGCTGTTAAGCCTTGCGAGGTTGCAAAGTTTGTACCCGAAGATAAACTTTTGATTGAAACAGATGCTCCGTATATGACTCCTGTACCTTTACGTGGAAAAAGATGTGATTCTTTACACATTCCATATACTGCAGAGAAAATCGCAGAACTCCGTGGATGCACAGCGCAGGAAATTCTCGATTTGACAGATAAAAACGCAAGAACATTATTTAATATAGGGTGATAAATTATGCTTAAACATATTGTAATGTGGAAATTTAAATGTGCAGAAGGTAAGACAAAGGACGAAAACATTGAAATCGTTAAAAAAGGTCTCGAAGCCCTTCCACCAATGATTTCTCACATAAAAAAACTCACATTCCTTAAAAATCAGGTAGAATGTGAGAGAAATTTCGATGCACTTTTAGTTGTTGAAACTGAAAACGAGGAAGAACTTGAAAAATACAAGGTTCATCCTGAACACAAGAAAGTTGCTGCTTATGTCGCAAAGGTAACAGAAGGCAGAGGAGCAGTTGATATTTACGAATAAGAACCCGACCCGTCAACGCATTAAAAATGCGGACGGGTGCCCCGGAACCTTGTTGTTTCACAATAAAAAATGACGGAGATTGATTGTTCAGTCTCCGTTTTTTTTCGTGCAAATTATAATTTGTCGAGGAGCTGGGATGGTGTGCTTATGCCTCCCTCTGACGAGGTGCGGGTGTCCGGTGGACACCTCTGCGAAGCAGAAGCACTGACCGAACCGGCAGGTGAGAATTAGGTGGATTTGCCGTAAGGCAAAGACGGAGGGAGAGATAGTTTTACTGCTCACTAAATCTCTCCCTCAGTCTCACTTCGTTCGACAGCTCCCTCGTCAGAGGGAGCCGAGAAAGGACACCTATTAAACTCCCCGATAAACTCCGATTTACCGAACAAATTGTCGAAAAAACCTGTTTCTTTAACTTTTGAAAATATTTTTACAAAAAAATCGCACATAATGTATATAAATATATTGACAACCACAATATATTGTGTTATTATTCAGATAAAGACAGAGAAATTAGAAGAAAATGGAAACAAAATCACAATTTGTGTCCGTAAAAACGGACTGAAAATATAAAAATACTCGAACATTTGTCTTGACTTTTACAAAAATTCGTCTATAATATGACTTGTAAAGAACATTTGTTCAAGTTTGTTCGGTATCGGACAGAAAACTTTGAACTATCGGAGGTAGATTTTATGTCAACAACATTTGCAATCACAACTTTAATAGAATTAGCAGTAGCAATTTTACTTGTTTACGGATTTATGCATGAGGATAAGGTTATCGCTTTTGAACAGGCAATCAAGAGAATTGTAGTGGGTAATATCCGTCGTGCAATCCGTATCAGAAACCATAAAAAAGCAGTTGAAAGAGGCGAACACCTTCACTTGTATTCTACAAATGGTCAAGTCCATAATATGGATTCAACAGTTGCGTAAGCAAACTTGTAATCCTTTCACATACTCCTTTCACACCGAAAAGCACCTGGGTTCAACTTGGAACTCAGGTGCTTTTTCTATAAAATAAATCGGATTTTGTCGGGATACTTGATATGTTCCAGAAACCTTGTAGGGTCGGGTCTCTGTGCCCGACCGCAAATAACATATAAACTATCGGGCAGGCACGGGTGCGGGTGTCCTGTGGACACCTCTGCGAAGCAGAAGCACCGACCGAA
>JAZNTF010000074.1:0-5651 GCA_045591625.1 Candidatus Fimenecus sp. | reverse complement strand
TGTATTTTATCATAAACAGTAATTCAATGCAAATTTATTCACTTCTATATTTTATATAAAAACACCTTAAAACTTGGTCGTTTTTGGAAGAAATATCTTTATAATTTAAGTATTTTACATAAAAAATTTATTTAAAAAACCTTTTGAATAGCAAACTCTACAAAATTAAAAAAATTTAAAAAATTTTATATTTTTAATGACAAAAAAGCTGTTTTGTAGTATAATCTTACTATTAATATGCAGAAGTCTGCAATTTGGAGGGAAAACTATGGCATTGGTAAGAAAAGAAGCTTATTTTTACTCATCAAACGGCATTAATAAAATCAGAACATTAATCTGGGAAGACGACGAATTAACACCTGTTGGTATCGTTCAATTAGCTCACGGTATGGCTGAGCATATCGCAAGATATGACGAGTTTGCCCGTTACCTTGCAGCAAATGGTTTCGTTGTTTGTGGTAACGACCATTTAGGTCACGGTAAGAGCATTGAAGACCGTTATCAGATTGGTTATATGGGCGATTATAACGGTGATAAGCGTCTTGTTGACGATATGCACATTCTCACAAAAATTATGAAAAAGAGAAATCCTGATATTCCGTATTTCCTTTTCGGTCATTCAATGGGTTCATTCTGTGCAAGAATTTATTCCGTTCATTTCGGCTATGAGCTTGACTGTGTAATCCTTTGCGGTACAGGTGATATGCCTGACATCATCAATGCGGGTGTCGATATTATTGATGCACTTGTAAGCAAGTATGGTCTTATGAGAAGAGTCGACAAAATGGCAGAGATTATGAACAAAGGTTTCTCAATGATGGGTAGTGATAAAGAAAGCTCACTTGCATGGCTTTCTGTAAATGCTGAAAACAGACTCAATTATTCAAACGATGAGCTTTGTGGTTTCACATATACTCTCGCAGGTTATCGTGATATTTATAATATTATGCGTGAAGCTTGTGACTCTGATTGGGTATTCAGAATTCCAAAAGAATTACCTGTAATGATTATTTCAGGTGCCAATGACCCTGTTGGTATGAATGGTAAAGGTGTTTTAGCGGTAGCTGACAGCCTTGTTTCAGCAGGAATTGAACCTACAACAATTCTTTACCCGGGACTGAGACACGAAATACTTAACGAGACAGACAGAGATGTTGTTTATAAGGATGTTCTCTCATTCTTACTCTCAATTTATATTAAGGAAGTATAATTTTGACAAATTTTATTTCAAACGAGCAGATTGAATTACAAAAGAATATAGCAGATGATGTGAAGGAGCTTCTTTTACTTCGTCACGGGACAAGCCCTAAAGCGTTTGTTCACACTTATGGTTGTCAGGGAAATGTTGCTGACAGCGAAAGAATAAAAGGCCTTCTTACCTTAATGGGCTACGAAATGACAGAGGAAAAGGAAGAAGCTGACTTGATTCTATACAACACCTGTGCAATCCGTGAACATGCTGAGGACAGAGTTTTCGGTAATGTGGGTGCAATCAAGATATTAAAGCAAACAAACCCTAACCTTATTATTGCTCTTTGTGGTTGTATGATGCAACAGGAGCATATTCGTGAAAAACTCTACAAGAGTTATCCTTATGTTGATATTGTTTTCGGTACTCATAATCAATATCTGATACCTGAAATATTCAAAAAATATCTTACACGTGGAAAACGAGTTTTCTCTGATATGACAGAAACAAATCCTGTTGCAGAGGGTATTCCAGCAATCCGTGATAACTCCGCAAAGGCTTGGCTTCCGATAATGTATGGTTGTGATAATTTCTGTACTTACTGTGTTGTGCCTTATGTGCGTGGCAGAGAGAGAAGCAGAAAATCAGTAGATATTATAAGAGAATTTAAACAGATTGTTGCCGAAGGATATAAGGATATTACTTTGCTCGGTCAGAATGTTAATTCCTACGGAAAAGGTCTCGACGAAGATATTAACTTTTCAAAGTTAATTCGTCAATTAAATGATATTCCGGGAGATTTCACAATCCGTTTTATGACCTCACATCCAAAGGATTGTACAAAAGAGCTGATTGACACAATTGCAGAATGTGAAAAAGCATCTAAGCATATTCATCTTCCTGTGCAATCTGGTAACAATAGAGTATTAAAAGAGATGAATCGTCGTTATACTCGTGAAAAGTATCTTGAACTTATTAATTATGCAAAAGAGAAAATTGAAGGACTTTCCCTTACAAGTGATATAATCGTCGGTTTTCCGGGTGAAACCTATGAGGAATTTTCTGATACATTATCACTTATAAAAGAAGTGGGATACACTTCACTTTTCACTTTTATTTTCTCAAGCAGAAAGGGTACAAAAGCATCCTTGATGGATGACCCTGTACCATACGAAGAAAAAAGTAAATGGTTTAAAGAACTGTGTGACCTGCAAGAAAGTATTGCAGCAAATCACAGTGCAGATATGAAAGGTAAGACTTACAGAGTGCTCTGCGAGGGAGACAGCAAAACTCTTGACGGGTATTTAGCAGGTAGAACCGATGGTAATATTATTATTGAATTTCCGTCTGACGACAAAGGTTTAGTTGGCAAATTCTGTCGCGTAAAAGTGACAGAACCACTTAATTGGCTCGTCAGAGGAGAAATAGTATAATAAAAAAGTAAAAATAAAGGAGCAAAAACAAAATGTCACTTGAAAAACTTACAAGAGAACTTGGTAAAGCAATTCAGCAGGATGAAAGATATCTTGCAATGCAGAAAGCTATTGAGGCTAATGAAAAGGATACAGCACTCAATGAACTTATGAGCAAAATTCAGCTTATTCAGGTTTCATACCAGCACGAAGCATCAAAGGAAGAACCTGATGAAGGAAAGATGAAGGCTTATGACGAAGAATTCCGTGGTGTTTACACAGAAATCATGATGAATCCTAATATGCAGGCTTATGAAAAGGCAAGACAGGACATCGACGAACTTATGAACTACCTTACAGGTATCCTTGCTATGTGTGTAAACGGTGATGACCCTGACACATGTGACCCTAAGGCACATCAGTGCGGTGGCGACTGCTCAGGCTGTCATTGTGATTGTGGCGACGAAGGCTGCTCACACTAATTAACAGAAGAATTGCTTGCCTCCCTCTGTCGAGGGAGGTGGCAACGCGTTAGCGTTGACGGAGGGAGAGAAAATCTCCTTCACAAAATCTGACTATTAAGAAGGAATTACTGATATGGCACTTTCACCAATGATGCAACAATATTTCCAAATAAAACAGAATTACGAAGACACCATATTAATGTTTCGTCTTGGTGATTTTTACGAAATGTTCTTTGATGATGCAAAAACAGCATCAAAAGAGCTTGAACTTGTGCTTACCGGTCGTGATTGTGGTGAGGAAGAGAGAGCACCTATGTGTGGTGTTCCTTTCCATAGTGCAGATGGTTATATCGCAAGACTTGTGTCAAAGGGATACAAAGTAGCAATCTGTGAGCAGATGGAAGACCCTGCAACTGCAAAGGGTATTGTCCGTCGTGACGTTATCCGAGTTATAACACCCGGTACAGTAATTGAAAGCTCAATGCTTGACGAATCAAAGAATAATTATCTTGCTTCTGTTTGTGCATCCAATGGTAATGTTGGTATGTGCTTTATCGATATTTCAACAGGCGAGGTCAATTTAACAGAATTTTCAGAAAATGTTGAACAAAGAGTTATAAATGAAATGGGAAGATATCTTCCGACTGAAATTATCCTTAACAAAGAGGTTGTTTCATTTAATTCTCTTTCTGATTTCATATCCAAAAAACTTGAAGCGTCTGTTGAGCTATTGATTGAAGAATTTGAGTTTTCAAGGGCTGAAGGTGTTTGTAAAGAACATTTCGGCACAAATGATTTAGGCACAATTTCCCTTAATCAGCGTGATACTGCAGTCTGTGCATTGGGCGCAGCGCTTTCGTATCTTCGTTCAACTCAAAAGCGCGACCTTGAAAACATCAAAAATGTGAATTTTTATACGGATGCAAAGCTTATGAGCCTTGGCATTTCTGCAATCCGTAACCTTGAGCTTCTCGAAACAATGCGTGACAGAGATAGAAAAGGCTCACTTCTCTGGGTGCTTGATAAAACAAAAACTGCGATGGGTAAGCGAATGCTTCGTTCATTTATTGAGCGACCGCTTTATGACTGTGTTGAAATTTCAAAACGACTTAATGCAGTTGATGAGCTTTATAAAAATACAGAGCTTCTTGAGAGTGAAACAGAGCTTTTAGTCGGTGTTTACGATATGGAACGCCTTATGACAAGAGTTGTGTATAATACAGCGAATGCAAAAGAACTTTTATCCCTTAAAACAACTCTTGAAAAGTTACCTGAAGTAAAAGAAAACCTTAAGAATGCAAACTGCAATCTTCTTAAATCAGTGTATGAAGAAATTGATGTTCTCGATGATGTTTGTTCACTTATTGAGGTTGCAATTAAAGACGATGCACCATTCTCTGTCCGTGAGGGTGGAATGATTAAGGATGGTTTTAACAAGGAGCTTGATGAACTTCGTGACATTGTGAATGGTGGTAAATCTGTCCTTGCAAAGCTTGAAGTAGACGAGCAGGAAAAAACAGGTATCAAAAAGCTTAAAATCGGCTACAACAAGGTTTTCGGTTATTACTTTGAGGTCCTTAATTCATATAAGGAATTAGTGCCTGATACATATATCCGTAAGCAAACACTTTCAAACTGTGAAAGATACATTACAGAAGAACTTAAAACTCTTGAAACTCGCGTTCTTGGTGCACAGGAGAGAATTGTTGGTCTTGAATACGAAATTTTCAATTCAATCCGTAAGAAAATAGCAGGTGAGTATTTAAGAACTCAAAGAACTGCCCATGCAGTAGCACTCCTTGATGTTCTTTGTTCATTCGCAACGGTTTCACTTAAAAATAACTATACACGACCTGATATCAACGATAAAGGTATCGTAAGAATAAGTGAAGGCAGACATCCAGTTGTTGAAGTGTTGCAGAAAAAGACAATGTTTGTGCCAAATGATACATTACTTGACTGTGAAGATAACAGAATGGCAGTTATCACAGGTCCTAATATGGCCGGTAAATCAACATATATGCGACAGATTGCAATCATCGTTCTTATGGCACAAATGGGATGTTTTGTTCCTGCAAAGTCAGCGGATATTGGCATTGTTGACAGCATCTTCACTCGTGTTGGTGCATCTGACGATCTGGCATCAGGTCAGTCAACATTTATGGTAGAAATGAATGAGGTTTCTGAAATCTTAAAATATGCCACAAAGAACAGTTTGATTATCCTTGATGAAATCGGTCGTGGTACATCAACCTTTGACGGTATGAGTATTGCCCGTTCAGTTGTTGAGCATATTGCTGATAAAAAACGAATCGGTGCAAAAACACTTTTCGCAACTCACTATCACGAATTGTCCGAACTTGAAGGAACAGTCAGCGGTGTTAAAAACTATAATATCGCAGTAAAAAAACGCGGTGACGATATTACATTCCTTCGAAGAATTGTTCGTGGCGGTGCAGATGGTTCTTATGGTATTGAGGTTGCAAAGCTTGCAGGTGTGCCTGACAATGTAATCAAACGAGCAAAAGCAATTCTTAAGACTCTTGAAGATAACGATTTAATGAAACCAAAAATGCTTACAGATAT
>JAZNTF010000073.1:0-3759 GCA_045591625.1 Candidatus Fimenecus sp. | reverse complement strand
CTATAGAAATAAAAACATATTCACAATATGATGGTGTAGGAACTATGGGACAAATGCTGACTAAAGGGTAATGAGTATTTCATTAAAAAATATATGTAAAAGGGGCTTTTTTAAGTCCCTTTTTTCTTGCCATTTATAATGTAATGTGTTATAATTAATCGATTATACAATGAGGTAGTATGCTATGATAATTTTAGGTATCGACCCGGGCTATGCAATAGTGGGTTGGGGCGTTATTGATTACACAGCAAATCGTTTTCAGGTAATCGCTTACGGTGCTGTTACAACTGAGGCAAAAACACCATTTAATGAGCGTCTTGAAACGGTTTATGACGGAATTCAGGACATAATATATAAATATAAACCCGATGCTATGGCAATCGAAAAATTGTTCTATAACACTAACGCAAAAACAGTTATCGATGTTGCTCAGGCAAGGGGAGTTATCAATCTTGCCGCACAGAAAAATAACCTGCCGATTTTTGAGTACACACCTTTACAGGTAAAACAGAGTGTGGTGGGTTATGGTCGTGCCGAAAAGAAACAGGTTCAGGAAATGACACGAGTTATTTTAAATCTTGAAAAAATTCCAAAGCCTGACGATACTGCCGATGCCCTTGCTATGGCTATCTGCCACGCTCATGCAAGCGGCTCACTTATGGGAAGATTAAGAAATATAAAATAAGGATTTTAATTATGATTTATTCAGTAACAGGAAATGTAGTTGACTTTGATGCTAATACTGTTTGTGTTGATGTGAATGGTGTTGCATTCCGTTGTATGACTACTATTACAACTTCACAAAAATGTGCATCAATGGGAATGAAGGTCACTCTTTACACATATCTCAATGTTAGAGAAGATGCAATGGAGCTTTTCGGTTTTTACGATAAAACTGAAATGGATTGCTTCAAAATGCTCATAACAGTCAACGGTGTAGGTCCGAAAATGGGACTTGCGATTCTTTCGGAATTAACTCCCGATAAAATTGCACTCAGCATTGCGGCAGGTGACCACAAAGCACTCACAAAAGCAAATGGTGTGGGTCCTAAACTTGCACAAAGAATTTGTATGGAGCTTAAAGACAAAGTAGGTAAAATAATGGGCAATGTTGATTCTTCAATCGACCTTACCGCAGTCAGCTCAACTCTTTCAAATTCAAATACAGCAGAGGCTGTTGCAGCACTCGAAATGCTCGGCTATTCACAGAGTGATGCAAGTGTTGCAGTTAGCAAAATTGACCCATCACTTTCAGTTGAAGATATCATCAAACAAGCACTTAAAATGCTTTCACTCGGTTAAGGAGGAATTTAAATGGATTTCGAAAACGAAAACAGAATAATGACTCCCGGTTTTACAGAAACTGACCATGATATCGAAATTTCTTTAAGACCAAAAACTCTGACAGAATATATCGGTCAGGAAAAAGCAAAGGAAAATTTGAAAATATATATCGAAGCAGCAAAAAACAGAGGTGACACTCTCGACCACGTTTTGTTGTATGGCCCTCCGGGACTTGGCAAAACAACTCTTGCGGGAATTATCGCAAATGAAATGGGTGTACAGATTCGTGTAACATCGGGTCCTGCAATTGAAAAGCCCGGTGACCTTGCTGCACTTCTCACAAATCTTAATGACGGTGACGTGCTTTTCATTGACGAAATTCATCGTCTTTCCCGTGCAGTTGAAGAAGTTCTTTATCCTGCTATGGAAGATAATGCACTTGATATTATCATCGGTAAAGGCCCGTCGGCCCGTTCAATTCGTCTTGATTTGCCAAGATTTACATTAGTTGGTGCTACAACTCGTGCAGGTCAGCTTACAGCACCTCTTCGTGATAGATTTGGTGTTATTTTAAGACTTGAACTTTATACACCTGAAGAATTGTCAGAGATTGTAAAACGTAGTGCAGGAATTCTTGATATCTATGCTGAAGATGGCGGTGCTTTGGAAATTGCATCTCGTTCTCGTGGTACACCTCGTATTGCAAACAGACTGTTGAAAAGAGCAAGAGACTTTGCTCAGGTTATGAGTAATGGGGTAATCAGTGAGGATAACGCAAAAATTGCTCTCGGCAGAATGGAAATTGACGAAATAGGTCTTGATAATATTGACAGACTTATGCTTACAACAATGATTCGTAATTTCAACGGTGGCCCTGTCGGTCTTGAAACAATTGCGGCTACAATCGGTGAAGAAGCAGTTACAATTGAGGACGTTTATGAGCCATATCTGATGCAGATTGGTTTTCTGGCAAAAACACCTCGTGGCAGAGTGGTAACTCCACTTGCTTATGAACATTTAGGTTTTAAGGTATCGGACATAAATAATAAAGCAAATTCTCAAACTTCATTATTTTAAGGAGATTCTATTATGGGCAGACTTTTCGGCACAGATGGTGCAAGAGGCGTTGCAAATACTGAACTTACTTGTGAGTTATCCATGCAGATAGGCAGAGCAGCCGCAATGGTGCTCAGTGAAAATTTGAATGGGAAAAGACCAAAGGTGCTTATTGGTATGGACACACGAGCATCATCACAGATGCTTGAAAGTGCAATTTCAGCAGGTCTTTGCTCAGTTGGTGCAGATGTAGTTCTTTTAGGTGTTGTGCCGACTCCTGCGGTGGCATTTTTAGTTCGTGAATATGGTTGCGATGCAGGTGTTATGATTTCTGCATCACACAACCCTTGTGAATACAACGGAATTAAGATTTTTCAGTCAAACGGTTACAAATTGCCTGATGCACTTGAAGAAAAAATCGAAGAAATTATTCTTGATAATGTAACTGAAATTCCAACACCTATCGGTGGTGAGGTCGGAAGAATATCCAGAGAAGAAAATGCTGTTGCAGATTACATTGAACATCTTCTTTCAGCAACAAATATGAGCTTCAAGGGGTATAAAATTGCTCTTGACTGTGCAAACGGTTCATCAAGTGTTTCCGCAGAGGAAGTTTTTACTCGTCTTGGTGCCGAGGTTGTTGTAATCAGTTCAAAGCCTGACGGTGTGAATATAAATGCAAATTGCGGTTCAACTCACCTTGAAAATCTTCAGAAATGTGTTGTCCGGAACAACTGTGATATGGGATTTGCCTTTGACGGTGATGCTGACAGAATGTTGGCAATTGACCATACAGGTGCAGTTGTTGATGGTGATAAATGTATTGCAATTTGCGCAAAGCATATGAAACAACTCGGTAAACTTAAAAAGGACACTGCAGTTGTCACAGTGATGAGTAATATGGGATTTTTCAAATTCTGCGAGGAAAACGGAATTAAATGTGAAAAAACCAAGGTTGGTGACCGTTATGTGCTTGAAAATATGAGTGCTAACGGATACAGTATCGGTGGTGAGCAATCAGGTCATATTATATTCTTACAATATGCTACAACAGGTGACGGACAGTTATCTGCAATTCAGCTTTTATCAGTTGTAAAGGATACGGGCAAAACACTCAAAGACCTTGCCGATGAAATGGAAATTTATCCTCAGGTTCTTATAAATGTCCGTGTTTCAAACTTTGGTAAAGCACAATTCCCTAAGGATAAAGAAGTGCAGAATGCTATAAAGCAGGTTGAAGAAAAATTAGGAAATGACGGAAGAATACTTGTTCGTCTTTCAGGTACAGAACCTCTTGTGCGTGTAATGCTTGAGGGTAAAGATTTAGATAAGATTAACGAATTGGGCGAAAGTGTTGCTCAGGTTATAAGAGAAAGGTTAGTATAAAATGCGAGTTGCCGATAATTGGAAAGATTATGA
>JAZNTF010000072.1:0-5734 GCA_045591625.1 Candidatus Fimenecus sp. | reverse complement strand
AATGTCCTCCTTTTGATTTTTAATGCAGTTGGTAGCCGCATTTTTATTTTATCAAAAGGAGTTTTATTTTTATACTCATCGCTAAAGCTTTTTTGAACCCCTGGCACAGCCAGGGGTTTTCGAATACAATAAAAAGAGCCTATCAAACGATAGGCTCGTCTTTTTGTTTAATTATTCAACTGTAACTGTACCGTCCTCATAAACTGTGATTTTATCACCTGTTTTAACTGTGTTGAGGAATTCCTCTCCAAGACAGTCAACTGTTGGCATTGGTGTATCAGTCCAAACTGAACCGATAATAGCTCCTGCTGCTGCAAGAGAGTCAATATGCTCTGAGAAAAGCATACAAGCAGGACAACGTTCCATAACCTTTGCACAGTAAAGAACAAGACCACCTGTTGTTGAACCGATTGTCTGTGGAAGACAAAGAGCTGTTCCTACCATTGGTTTTTCATAAATATCAGTGTTGTTCTGGTCACCACATTTTGCCTGTTTGTCACCGAACTGAAGTGCACCCTGAAAAGAAGCAAGAGTATTGAAACCACCGTGTGAAACAAGAGCTGTTGCTGTTGCTTTGCCCGGTACTACGGGACGACCTTTAAATGTTTTCATTTTATTTTGCCTCCTTTGTAATGATGTCAAGAATTTCTTCACTTGTATAATAACGTGAAGTTGTATATGTACGAAGCTTATTTGAGTTTGTGATTACAGGCATCTTCTTAGCAAGAGGATTGTTCATATACATAAGAGGACAAATGTAACTGAGAACTACGCCAGTTGACTGAAGTTTTGCATACAAATCTGTCTTTTTAAACTCGTCACAAACTGCAGGAGGAGCTGTGAAAACAGTAGGAATTGAAACCTTCTTAAGACCATTCTTCTTAAGACCTTCATAAACATCGTTTGTCCATTCCTTAAGCTGTGCCATTGTCATATGAGGACAACCAACGAAGCAAAGCTTAGGAGTTGCATCAGGATTCTTCCACATAACAGGATATGATTTCTTTACTCTTTCAAGCTCAGCATCATCAATAACATATACCTGTGCATTTTCAGTAACAAGTGACTCACCCATTTCAACTGCTTCAGGAGTAAGACCAGCGATATGATAAAGACCTACAGCACCATTAGATGCACAAGCAGCACCAAAGTCCTTAAGATATGCTTTATTGTCTGCATCAAGCTCAGTACCAAGCCATTCGTTCATACCCTTAACATAAGGTACATCTTCCATAACCTTCATACCGATTGCTGAACCGAGAATCTGTGCTTCAGGCTTTTTCTTACACTTAACTTCAACAACCCATGTTGCTTTTCTGCCTTCATCAGTTAAAAGACCGAAATCAGGAACAAAACCAGCGATTGAACCCATCATTTCGATAAGACCTGAATTACGGTTACAACGTGCACCGATAACAGAGTTTGCATATGCTACCGCACTTGATTCAGCCCAAGAAAGAATGTCACCTTTCTTTGGTGTATTACCTACTTCATCAAGATAACATGCGCATGTGTATGCGTCATCATTCAAAAGACCCATTTTACGAAGCTGTTCGTTGTATGAATCCTGCTTTGAATACATAAACTTTTTGAAAACGAAATTCTTCAAGAAATCTGAAGGAACATTTGGGTCAAATGGTTTTGGGTCAACAGAGAACTTCTGTTTTGAAACCACACCAGCATTAAGGAGCTGTTCCATCAAATCAAATACAGGAGTCATCATCTTAAGACCAAAGCTTGTAACAAGATGTCCCTTATCACTTGTTACGGGAACCATTCTTTCTGCACCGAATGTTTCACCATACATAACAAGTGTTTTCATAACTTTAGCCATTACTTCGCCCTGTTCACCATTGAGCATAGCCTGTTGTTCGGCTGTAAGTTGCATTGCCATGTTAAGCACCTCTTTAATTATTTTTTAACATATAATAGTTTACTCTTTATAACCACAAGTGTCAATGAGAATTTGTTAAATTTTTGACTAATTTATTTTTTATATTTCATTGTATTTAAAAATTATTATGATATAATTTCATTATAACAATCGAAAATATACTAATTCTGAATATAAAGGAGTTTTCCCCTTGATTTACCCTGTTCCACAAATAAATGAACTTAACGGCAAAGAATTATTGATAAAATCCGTATCTATTTCCGGCAAATTCAAATATATCGCTGAAAAGGTGTTTAAAGATTATAACATTAATTGCGACGACGGTATGAGTGTTGTTATTCAATATGAAGACAGTAAAGAAACAACTTACTGTGAAGAAACTTCACAGCTCACAGATGAGAAATATATAATCATTGCTTCTGAAAACGAGATAATTGTTAAAGTTTCTTCTGAAAAAGGCGCATTCAGAGGTGCTCATACCCTCGCAAAGCTTATACTTAAAGATGAACTTAAAGAAGGTAAACTTATTGACTATCCTCTGTACAAAAAAAGAGGATATATCGAAGGTTTTTATGGTCCAACATGGGAAAATAATAAGCGACTTTCCGTTATGAAGCTTATGGCATCATACGGAATGAACACTTTTTTCTATGCTCCGAAAGACGATATTTATCATAGAGAAAAATGGCGAGACTTATATCCGGAAAAAGAACTTACTGAGTTAAAAAATCTTTTTTATGTTGCAAATGAAAACTACCTTGATTTTCATTGGACAATTGGTCCGGGACTTACATACAAATATACATCAGATGAAGATTTCAATTTACTTATAAACAAAATCAAGAGCATTTATGACATTGGCGTTCGAAACTTTGGTCTTTTACTTGATGATATACCATGGGAATTCCAATATGAAGAAGACAAGGAAACATTTGATTCCATCGTTGATGCACATATTTATCTTATTAATAAAACTTATACTGCTCTTAAAGAAACTGACTCTTCAATCAGCTTGACGGTATGTCCGACAGAATACAGTGGCAACAGCAATAACTACTATATTACAAAATTCGGTCGCAACATTCCTGCAGATGTTGACCTTTTCTGGACAGGTGCTGAAATTTGTTCTCGTGTGCTTACTGTCAGAGAAGCAAATGAGTTTACATATTCTACAAGCCATCGTCCACTTTATTGGGACAACTACCCTGTTAATGACTGTGAAATGTTTCAGGAAATGCATATGGGAGCATATATCGGCAGAGATAAAGAACTATACAAGCATAGTGAAGGTATCATTTCAAATGTTATGGAATTTGCAGAATGTTCTAAAATTCCACTTATGACAGTAGCTGATTTCTTGTGGAATCCGATTGCTTATAACCCTGATGCTTCATTAGCAAATGCACACAAGGAAATATTGGGTGATAACGCAGAAGTGTTTGCTTACTTTGCAGACCATCTTTGTGTTTCTTGTCTTTCAAGATATGGTTCTCAACATATGGGGCAAATCCTATCAAAAGTTTCTTTCTTGGAAGCAAATAATGATAAAGAAGAAGCACTCAGGCTTTTAAGTTCTTATATTTCCGAGATGAAAGAATGTCAAATGCTCATAAGCAATACAGATATTCCACTTTTTGCCGAACTGAAAAAATGGGCTAAAAAATTCTCTATGTGCTGCGACTTGCTTGATAAAATATATAGTGCTAAAGAAAAGCCGACAGAAGAAAATAAGATGATACTTTCCGAAGCACTGGAAAAATATAATAATGACGGTACAATATTAACCGGTTTCTGCCTAAGAGAAATGGCAGAGAAAACCTTGGCAAGAATGTAATTTGCTTAAATTTTAAAAAATGCAACTCTAAAAGCCCAGCGCTAAATAGAGTTGCATTTATTTCTTTATTTCATTCTTTTTTTACAATTTTTAAAACATTGTTTGTCAAAGCTTGGATTGAAAGCATAAAAATTTTTACTATCTAATTTATCAGTTACTAACTGTAATCCCTCACCGAATCTTTGATAATGAACAATTTCTCTTTCACGTAAGAACTTAATTGGTTCACGGACATCAGGGTCATCTACAAGCCTCAAAATATTATCATAGGTTGTTCGTGCCTTTTGTTCTGCAGCAAGGTCTTCGTGAAGGTCAGTTATCACATCACCTTTCGATTGCAAATACATTGCTGAAAACGGAGTTCCGCTTGCTGCAACCGGATAAATTCCCGTTGTATGGTCAACAAAGTATTTATCAAAACCTGATTTTTTTATATCTTCAATTGAAAGATTTCTTGTCAACTGATATACAATTGCGCCTACCATCTCGAGGTGGGAAAGCTCTTCTGTCGCTATGTCGGTCAGAAGTCCTTTTAATTCAGGTAAGGGCATTCCGTATCTTTGTGAAAAATATCGCATAGATGCTGCTAACTCACCATCCGGACCTCCGAACTGGGAAATGATTACCTGAGCTAATTTAGGATTCGGATTTTTGATTTTCACCGGAAACTGCAACTTTTTTTCATATTGAAACATCAGCAATCACACTCCTTATACTCCCATGGCCATGGGTCCTTAATCCACTCTAACCCACTTCCGCCCATATGTGTCAATGGGCCGAAGCATTCTTCATATTCTTCTGTTAATTCTTTTGCTCTTTCACTATATTTTTTATGCATTTCAAGTGCCTTCGTATCACACGGATGCGTATCCAGATACAAATGCAACTCCCAGGCAGCAAATTTAACAGCAGATAATTCTCTCATTAATTTATTTCTATCCACATTATTTCTATCCACAGCATTTACCTCCATAGAAAGCCTTATCTAATTCTGGAAAAAGTGTACCTTTACAAAATGCTTCTTCACTTGTATAGGTAATTACCTCCGTCTGAAATGGGACATAAGCCATAGCAATCACTGTATTTGCCGGCAGATGGGGCATCTTTTTACAAACACAATCAAATTTATTTTGCTCCATTAGTTTATTCTCCTTATTATATTTTAGAGTTTACACTCAAAATATAATATTCAAATAAGTACAATATTGTTATTGATATTGAAAAACTGTTGATAAAATGATAATATAATTTTCAGGTGGTGTGAAACTATGGAAAACAGAACAAACAACATAAGAAGAAGTAATACAGCTAATGATAAAACACTAAGGATTATTGCTTTTTTCTTATTATTGATTTCAGTTTTATTGTTATTAATCTTTCTTAAGTTGGACAAAATAAGTAAAAATTTTATAATTGCAGCAAAAAATGAATCAATAGAAATTAGTACAAACAATGAAGAATACGACGATATCATAGATATCTTCTTTGAAACTACAGAAGATGTGGGTGATGTTTTGCCGTTATACGATGAAACGAGTGATGCAACTAATATATCATCCGAACATTCTGAAGTTATAGAAACTGATACAACCACTACAACTACTGCGTCTAACCCTTCAGCTAAAACAACTTATGTTATTAATAAAAACAGTAAAAAGATGCATTATAAAGCTTGTTCTTTTGTAAGCAGAATGAAAGATGAAAAATAAAGTCGTTGTTCAATTAGATAAACAAGAATTAAACGATTATTTAAATTCAGGCTACACTTTCTGTAGCTCATGCGGAGGTTAAAATTATGAATATTAAAGAAATCTTATCCAAAGTAGACCATACTTTATTATCACAGAATGCAACATGGGGTGAAATCAAAGCAATCTGTGATGATGGAATAAAATACGAAACTGCTTCTGTTTGCATTCCTGCTTCTTATGTTAAACAGGTAAAAGAATATGTTGGAGAAAAACTTGCCATATGTACTGTAATTGGCTTCCCTAACGGATACAGCA
>JAZNTF010000071.1:0-21847 GCA_045591625.1 Candidatus Fimenecus sp. | reverse complement strand
TTTTTGCAGATATTACTTATTTCAATAAGGCCACGGATAAAAACTGTGTTGCCATAAACTGCTTTTCGTTTTTTCACAGCCTCATTTTTGATGAACTCTGCAATTTCAGCATTTCTGTTATCAATAAGATACTGATATTCGTTTGTTTCAAGTTTTCCTGTACTGATTAGCTTTTGTCCGATTTTTAATAACTTATCATTCATTTGTAATCACATTTGAGTATGCGGTTTTAACACTTACACCGTCGATTTTACCGATTTTACCCGACATAGCAGAAATCATATCCTGTGGTGCATCAACTGCAATACTTACTATATTAACGTTTTTCTTTCTGTAAGGAATACCCATTCTCCCAACGATATATTCACCATAATCGTGAAGAATTGCGTTGAGAAGTTCAACCGACTCGGTTTTCTCAACTATAATTCCCATAACAGCAATTCGAGTTTCCATAAATCCACCTCAATTCATAATAAAAAACAAAAAGATGCAATATCCCCATAAAGATATTGCATCAAAAGAATATAAGTGTAGTATTTATTTATACATTACACCTTTCATCCGGAAGCAAAAGCATCTTCATGTCAGGTTATATATATTTTATCATATTTCTCTCTTGATGTAAAGATTTTATTTTTTTGTTTTATTGCATTGCCTTTTAATTTTTGGTATTATTTTTATATCATAAAAAAGTTGGTGAAAATATGCTTAAGATTATCAGTTTAATATTAAGTTTAGTGACTGTTTTGTCAATGGCAGCAGAAGGTATTCCTTACGCCTTTCGTCCTACATTACAGGTTGATGCAAACTCATTTTTAGGTGAGGTTTCAAGCAGGGCATCAGGTTATCTTTATGGTGTTGCTGAAAATGGTGTGCCTGACAGCGCAGTTGTTGAAAGTATTGATGTTTCGAGTATTTCACAAAAGGTTGTTGACGGACTTCAGCATCCCATAGGTGACGTTGACCATGTAGCACCTATGCTCCAGAACTGTGATTATATTACAGTTTATATGCAGGACTGCTTTGACACCTGGTATTACTGTCATCAGGAAATTATGGATTTGAGAGCAACCGGTAATTATGACAGTATGGAGTTTGTACGCGAAAGATTTTTGCCACAGGTTAAAGTGGCTACTGAAAAATTAGTTCAAACTGATTATCAGGACAGACTTGTTTACTGTCTTTACAACGAAACTGACAATGCCGTATGGTTTGGTACTCCATCAGAGGATGGCACATGGCTTATGTTTGATGAAGCTGCAAGACTCCGTTTTTATGAGGCTTGGGAAGAAACCTACAACCTTGTCCGTTCAATAGACCCTGACGCTATGATTGGCGGACCGGGATATTGCGACTATAACTATGATGAAAACAGAGAATTTCTTGAATACTGTATTGAAAATAGCTGTATGCCTGATATTATGATTTATCACGAGCTTGGTGAGTTTTCTTCATATTATTGGCAGGACCATATGGACGAATATCGTAAAATGGAAGATGACTTAGGAATCTCGGATTTACCAATTATAATCACAGAATACGGTACAATGTATGAATGTGGTGCTCCTGCTGATATGGTAAAATATATTTCAGCAATTGAGCATTCAGGTGCTTATGCAAATGCAGCTTATTGGAGACTTGCCAACAATCTTAACGATACTGTTGCAGACAACAACAGCCCTAATTCAAACTGGTGGCTTTTCCGTTGGTATGCTGATATGGAGGGTTATCTCCTAGACTCAAAAATTATAGATATAGCTCACTCCGACTTCGCAAATGCGATTAAGTATGAATACGACAGATTTCACTATAAATACTTCAATGGTCTTGCTTCGATGTCTGAATCAAAGGACGAAATTACTGTTATTTGCGGCGGCTCCGATTATGACAGTTATGTTAATTTCAAACATTTAGGTAAAACAAATCTTGGCAAGAAGGTTAATGTTAAAATTGAAAGTGTTTGCTTTGAAGGATTAAGCGGTATTGTCAACAAGCCGACTGTTGTTACAGAATACACCGACAGAGTTGTTGGTGGAAAGCTTCGTGTTGACCTTGAAAACCCTGACCCTACTGCAGTTTATCACATTACACTTTCTAACGCTGAAGATGGCAAAGAAAATTTCTACAATGACAATCTTCCCGTGAGATATGAATTTGAGCACGGCGCACGTCAAGGACTCACATATACTTACGACAGTGCTTATGCCACAACAGGTGAATTACAGGGTATGGTTGGCGGTCTTGAAAATGCCGGTGACAGCGTAACAGTTAATTTCACTGTGGAAAAAGAGGATTATTACGACTTGTCTGTTATTTTCGGTAACGCAAATGACGGTAGTAAACCTGCTGACCGAGTTGACACAAGAGTTATTATGACACTTGACGGTGAAACGGAGAATATTTATCTTCCTAACACAATCAAGAGTGAATATACTGACAAAATGACCTTTGTCCGATATCTCACAAAGGGTGAACACACAATCCGTTTTGCTCATGGTGACGGTACCTTCGTTTTAGACAGTATGCTTGTCCGTCGTCACGAAGATATAAATGAAATTACACTCCTTAAGGATTCTGACAGAACAAACGAAAATACAAAATCATTTTTAGCTATTGCTCCTTATGACGGTTTTTATGAAATGACAACAACTGTTTCTGCTGATTTCAAGATTGATGGTGCTTCTGCACACACAGACGGACTCTCTGTTGTATATCTTAGAAAAGGTCTTAATTATATTGATTTTGAATCATCAGAAGATGTCAGATGCACAGTAAAAGTTACTGACAAAAAGAATTATACTGTTGTTGTTTCTGCACAGGATATGAGTCTTTCAGATAGTGCAACACTCAACCACGACCACATTGAAAATATTTCTTGTAATGGTGGTTCCGCAAGCTTTAGTGTAAACGCTCCAAAAGATGGCAATTATCGTCTTACTTTATCATATTCAAACAATGATGAAGGTGGAGTTCACAGCTACAATGTTGACCTTATTGAAAGATTTGTAACAGTTGACGTAAATGGTGAGTGTCAAAACCTTTGGTGCAGAAACACATACAGCTGGGCAACAGTCAAAACTGTTACAATGAACATCCACCTTAACAAAGGTGAAAATACTATTACTTTCACCAATGACGGTTCAGTTAAATTCAATAACAGAGATTCTTATGCACCGTATATCTTCTCTGTTAGTGTAAATAAATTATGTGATTGAGAGAAATAAAAAATGTTATCAAAAATTATCAGAGCTTTAGTAGCTGTGCTTATGGTTATCTCCCCTGCTGTACCACAAAAATTGAGTCTTCCTGCAATTCCGAACGGTCAGGATTTGGAGCTTGATTCGCGATTTGAGCTTGTCTGGGAAGATGATTTTGACGGTGATTCACTCGACACAACAAAATGGTATTATCCTTGGTGGGAAACCGAAAGAAAAGGTGGTTTCTGGCACGAAGATTTGGTTTCTGTTAAGGACGGAAACCTTGTCATTACAACTGCTTATTATGAAGAACCTCTTGAAAATTATTATTATGACAAATGGCACGAGTCAATCAACTTTAAGGATTATCGTGAAGGCTGGTACACAGGTTGTATCGAAACACGAGGCAAATATGAGTTTTGTTACGGATACTTCGAATGCAGATGTATTCTTCCGAAATCATCAGGTATGTGGTCTGCATTCTGGATGATGAATGACTGTGTTTCAAATGTTGACGGAAGTGGTCAGGATGGTACAGAAGTTGATGTTTTTGAATCAATGTTTTACAAAGATGTTTGGTGGGGTGCCGGTGACGCTGTTGTAACAGGCATACACTATGACGGATATGGTGAGGACCACAAGGGTGATACAATCGGTAAATGGTTTGCAAATAACCCTTATGAAGAATACAACACTTACGGTGTTGAATGGAATGAAAATGAGTATATTTTCTATATCAACGGTGTTGAAACCGGTAGACTCTCAACAGGGGGCGTAAGTCAGAATCCGGAATATCTGATTCTTTCTTGTGAGGTTGCAGGTGCAAATGGTATTGCGGATGCCGACCGCAATGGTGTTGGTAAAATGAGCATGGATACTGATGAAACAGCTGAATTCATCGTGGACTATGTAAGAGTTTATCAGTATAAATAAAAAAATAAAGCAGGGTTTCCCTGCTTTATTTTTTATCCGTTAAGAATGTATATTCCAAGATTAAGATATCCTGCAAATGTTACCCAAATAATATATGGAAGCAACAATTTTGCAGCTCTGCTATTTATTTTGTTGAAGAAATAAATATTCACAACAATTGCAACCCACAGTAACAAAAGCCATATAAATGCAAACAAATATGCTTGTGCATTAAAAAAGATAATTGACCAAAAGAAATTAAAGAACAACTGCACACCGAATGAAATATATGCCGGTATTTTGGTTTCCCTTGATTTTGTTATCACCACCAGATACAAGGCTATTCCCATCAGCACATAAAGAATTGTCCACACCACCGGGAAAAGCCATCCCGGTGGCGACAAAGGTGGTTTGTCGATTTCTTCAAACAGTTTCATATTTCCTGCTGTGAAAAATGCAGAAACACCACCCACTGCCAAGGGTATTGCGATACTAACAAGTAATTTTTTCCAATCCAATCTCAAAGCAATCACTCCTTAGCATAGATTATGCTTTATGGTGATTTTCTATGCACTTTATACGTGCATAAACCTGCAAATTATTACTTAACTTATTCACTTATAAAAACTGTCTCATCTGAATAATCAAGTCTTCTTCAAGATTTATAAGTCTTTTGCAGATATCCTTTGATTTTTCGTCGGCCGCCTTATATTCATTAAGATATTTATTTAAGGATTTCACGCCCATATTACAACCATCTGTAATCAAATCTGCGATAGTGTGGTCGGATTCTTTCACTGCAATTTTCATATTGGTTTTCATCCAGGACATACCTTTTGCCATCGGATTAGGGTCCTTGCCATCATCGTGATACTGGTCAAGCAATTCCTGTAATTCCTTATCAAGTTTGCAATGCTCTTCCCTATTATCAGTAAGGTCCTTACGAAGCCTTTCTGATTTTGCATATTTCAGCACATCATCGATTGATGAAATACCCATTTTCACTCCCGCGTCACATTCACGAAGTAATCTTATTGTATCTTGTTCAACCATAAATAAAAACTCCTTTACTTTTTTAATAGTATTCACCAAAAAAGCAAGGAGTATGAATTATTCTTTTTTATCTTCTTTAGGTTTTATTCCTGCAATTGCCGAAACAACACAGTAAACCTTTTCTGCTCCACGAATCCGAAGTATCCAGGCACATTCGTCCAAGGTTGCACCCGATGTCTTTACATCATCCACCAACAGAATAGTTTTACCTTTTACATCTACATTTTCAGCAACATCATATATTCCGAAAACATTACCTGCTCGCTCTTTATATGGCGTATTATGTTGTGATTTTGTGTTAAAGTGCTTTACCATAACATTTTTCACAGGAATATTTAGTTTTTCAGACAGATTAAGTGCCAATAACTTACTTTGATTATATGGTCTTTTTACCCGCTGAGCAAATGCAAATGGAACATAACAGATAAAGTCAAAATTTATATTTTCATATTCTTTTGCGACAATTTCTGCCATATCCTGAGCCAGAACATCTGCCACAAATTCTTTTCCATTGAATTTCAGATTGTGAATCGCACTTTTAATCCCATTTTCATAATAAAATGGTGCAACAATTGCTTCAAAGCCTTTTCTGTGTTTTTTGCAAGAGCAACGAATTTTCTCTGCTCCACAGTATTTACACCTTTCATCACCTATAATAGGAAGATTCTCTTTACAATCATTGCAAAGAGAATCATTCTTACCTATTAATTTATTACAGTATGGACAATGGTTGGTAAACAAAAGCCATGGAAGTGTATTTTTGAAAAAATTATCAAACCCGGCAAAAGACATAATCAGATAACCCCGTTGTCCGAACCAATCAACTGCTTAAATGCATTTACTATAGTAGCATAAATACTTGTAAATATTTTTTCAAAATCATAAACAACCTTATAGTTATCTCTGCCACCAATTTCGTTTAACTGTGAACCTTCCACCTGTGCGAGTTCATTAGCAGTAACCATATATGTTTCGTAATTCCACGGGTCTTCTTCGTTAATTTCAATAACTCTTGCACCCTGATACAATTCTGTATAATAAGAATTATATGTTATTGCAGGAGTCTGAATAAGGTCAACACCATCAACATTAATTATGAAGTTATTTACGTGGTCGTGTCCTACAACAAGGCCCAGAACATCTCCGCCATTAACCATAGCATCCCACTGACCGTCATTGCCATAGCTTGGGCAGGACTGTTCAAAAATAATTCCGTCATATTTTGTAAGATTTGGAATAAATGTATATGATGTACCGTCTGCAAAGTTGTTTGTAAGTGAACCCAAATTAAACGGAGACTGGTAGAACATTTCCTTGCAAGGCTCTTGTGGAATAATATGCTGAAAAGCAAGTGAAGGAACAAGATTTCCTCCATTTTCTTTTGTCATTTCATTACGAACGGAATTGTACCATTCAATCTGGTCTTCCCTAACCCAGTCATAACCGAGTTCAACACCGTCTTCAAAATAATATGAGCCACTATCGAACATCCAAAGATTAAATGCTGTTTTTTTGCCATCACTTGATAAAATAGGAAGATTATGTGTTGCCACACCATGAAGCTCAGGAACAGCGTCATAAGCTACACATTCTTCATATTTCTGGAATTCACGAAGCTGCATTTCCCTTGTAAGACCATCCTGGTCATCGTGATTACCAAAAACAAGAGTGAATGGAATATCTCTGTCAACAATAGGAGCAACCATTTCGTCAATAGCTTTTATATCTTCTCCGACTATGTTATCACCCAAAAAAACAACAAGGTCAGGCTTTGTGTAGTCAAGTGCTTCGCTGATAAGTTGAAGCACTGCCGGTTCAAGAGGATAATCATCCTGCACATCTGCTAAAGCAAGTATTTTAAAACTGCCATCCTCATTAAATTGAAGCTGAACATTATCAGAAGATGCACAACACATTATTGTGCTTGTTATCAATATACAAACACCAAGAAAAACAGAAATAATCTTTTTCATATTAAACCTTCTTCTTTTTCAATAATTTTTCTATAAATCTACTTTATATTCGTCGTCAATCAACACATAGTTTATATTATACTTCTGTGCTGACTCCATTACTTTTGCGTTATCTTTAAGAATATTTTCCATAACACAATCATCGTACAAACGATTTTCAATTGTGTTAGCATATTTTTTTATATCATCAAAATGACTTGTGATATACTTTTCACTCATAACAAGGCAATAATATCTGATATTTTCAAGATGTTCATCGCTAAAATGCTCTGCCCAATCAAAAGGAATATAACATCCCTCAACAATAAGATGCTGTTTGTTCTCAATCGCTGTTTTAATTATTTCACAAACAATCGGCCACAGATATTCGGTCAAATCCGCATCATCACTCATAGGAGTTAATTCTGTTTTGCCGCTGCGTATAAGTCCCATTTTCAAATGGTCTATTGAAAGATATGGGTAACCATATTTTTCAAGCAATTTCTGAGCAAGTATTGTTTTACCGGTATGAGTTGCACCCGCAATTAAGATAATCATTGTTTTGTCCCGTTACGGTAAATTATCAGTTAATTTTTGGCAAGCTTGCTGCTGCAACTGACTGACCTACACGACGTGATTTTTCATCAGGAATATGAAGTTCCATTTTTGCTGCAAGCTCAGGGAATTCTGTATCAAGAACCTCCTGTGCACGAGAAAGAATAATCTGTCCGCCCTGTCCTGATGTAACTCGTCCCATAATAAGAACGTGCTTTATATCATAGAATTCGCTGTAATATGCAAGTGCATAACCGAAATAAACACCGATTGTATCATAAATATCTGCGGCTCTCTGGTCGCCTTTTTCCATAAGTCCCTGTACAACCTTAAGCTTTTCAGCCGGTGAAAGGCTTTCGTCAAGCTCAATTCCCGCATATGGTGCAAGCTTAATTACGCCATCCTGTGAGAAATACTTAACGCCGCAACCATAGTCACCTGACCACTCGTCAACCATTGCTTCTTCATTAAAGTCACAAGGAACGAATGCAAGCTCATTAAGCCAGCCTGTGATATTACCCTGCTGGTCGATATAGCCACCTGCTTCACTTGTACCCATTGCAATGCCGAGAACTGAATCATCGTTAAGGTCCATTGCACCTGCAAGAGCAGTAACGTCACCGTCATTAGCAACAACAACAGGAATATCTTCACCGATTTCCTTTGCAACATCAAGATAGATGTTCTTAATTCTCTTATCAAAATCTTCTTTGCCTACTTTAAGGAAAAGTGATGCCGCCATTGTTCTGTTTTCAATATATACGCCTGCTGATGAAACGCCAATTGCATCGACTCTTGGCATTTTTGATGCAGCTGTTTTCATTGCATCAAGAATTCCCTGATAATGATACTCAGGGTCAGAATTAAGTTTCGGGAACCATACAACCTCTTCTGAGTATATGCTTTCACCGTTAACAACGGCACTTACTTTTCTGTCACTACCGCCTGCATCAAAACCGATACGACAACCGTCAAGGTGTCTGCCCACTGATTCTGCAATATAATATTCTTCAGGTGCTTCCTCCAATGAACAAGTTACAACTTCAAACGGATGCTCAAAAACACCTGCCATATAGTCATAATCAAATGCACGGATACCATTTTCAGTATATGCTTCCTTGATTTTGTTGCCTACAACTTCACTGCCTGCAATAAACACCTTATAACCGCCTGCTACCCACAAAAGTGTTTTTACAATTCTCTCGATAAAGCGGAAATTTTCTTCATCGTGACCTGTATTGTCAGGATAAATTCTTGTTTCATATCTACTGATTTGGCCCTTGTTTCTTTCAACTGCAACAATAATGTCCTGTCCATTTTCTTCAGTTGCTTCCTTCATTTCACGAACAACAACTGATAATGGCTGGAATTTTGGATCAAGCTTTGCTTTTACTTTAAGATTCATATTTCACTTCTCCTCCGATAATTGTTTTTATAACATTAAATTCTTTATCTGTAATAATAATATCTGCATCTTTGCCAGTTTCAATTGATCCTTTTGTTTTTTCGACACCAATGACTGTTGCAGGATTAAGAGATGCACAATTTACACATTCATAAAGTGGAATATCTGAATTTGTATAAACATTCCAAACACCTTTATTAATATGTAATACGCTACCTGCAATTGTACCATCTTCCAATTTACAGATTGTACCGTCATAAAAAATCTTTTGTTTACCTAATGTGTATTCACCAACAGGCAAACCACCTGCAGGTAAACAGTCTGTAATAAAACAGAGTTTTCTGCCTTTAAGCTTCCATAACATATTGTAAAGAGCCTTATCAACATGTACTGTGTCAACAATAAGCTCAACACTTACATCACCATTAAGTGCAGCACCTACAACACCGGGTCCGCGATGAGTAAGCGGAGTCATAGCGTTGAAAAGATGTGTTGTATGCTTAACTCCTGCATTGATACCTGCCATTGCAGTATCGTAATCAGCAGATGTATGTCCCATAGAAACCGTCACATCTGTATCTTGACAAATTTCACGGATTGCACTGAAATCCTCTGTATCACATTCAGGTGCAAGAGTAATTACTTTTATGATATCCTTATATTCTTTAACAAAGGAAGCATCAGGCTTCAATATATATTTAGCATCCTGAGCACCTTTTTTGCTCTCACTGATAAAAGGACCTTCTGCATGACAACCCAAAATAGTACTACCCTTCCAGCTTTTGCTCTCTTCTTTTAGTTTGCGACAGGTTTCAAGTGCTTTACGGATAACTGTCATATCTTCTGTCATTGTTGTAGGAAGATAACCTGTAACACCATTGCTCAGAAGTCCTTCTGAAATAATACGAATACTTTCTTCTTCTCCGTCACAAACATCCTTACGAAGATATCCGTGAATGTGCATATCAATCAGACCCGGAGCAACATATCCTCCCTGCGCATCAATAATCTCTGTATCTGGCGGAACAAGATTTTCAGGAACTATATCCTCAATTTTGTCAGTATAGAGCAAAGCACATCTTTCTGCTATTTTATCTTCAAGAATAATTTTGCCATTTACTATAGCCTTCATAAAAATCACATCCTTTGCTATTATAGTAAAATTTTATCAAAAATAAAAATCAGTTTCAATAGGTTTTTATTATATTCAGTGATTTTTCTTTTCTTTTTCTGTTTTATATGTTACAATAAATTCATTGGGAGGGAAAAATATGAAAGCTAAACTGTTATCTCCTGAAAAGTTAGCTAAAAAGCAGCTTCGCAAGGAAAAAGAACTCAGATATTGGGAAAAACAAAAAGCAAGACCAAAAGGAAATACATATTTCTGGTATCTTGTTTTGATTATTGCACTTATCTATGCCGTTGACGAAATTGCATCACAAATCAGTACACTTATGCAAACGGAAATTGCAAACACATTCTTCCAGAGTGAAAGTGCAGTTACTCTTCTTAATCTCTTACAGATTGTTGCAATTCCGTTCCAGATTGTAGGAATTCTTTACAGACCATTGGCAGACCGTTTTGGAAGAAAAACTTTCTTGATTATCAACACATTCGGTATGTCCTTTGCCTTGTTTTTGATTTTCCTTTCACAAAATGTGTATATGTATTTCTTTGCGGCATGTCTTATAATGTTCTTTATTCCACACGATATGCATGTTGTATATATTATGGAAACTGCACCAAGCAAAAGTCGTGCTATAACATATTCCGTTGTAAAATTCTTTGCAAATATGGCAGTTATGCTTGTGCCTTTCCTTCGTCGTTGGTTAATGGAAACAGCCGGTCAATGGCGCAGAGTTTACTTTATTCCTGCGGTTGTAGGTATTATTGTTTCTCTTATTGCGCTTCTCTTTGCTAGGGAAACAGATGCATTTATTGAGTCCCGTATTCGTTATCTCAATATGACAGAAGAAGAATTACAGGCAGAGAAACTCAGAAAATCTGCACAAGATTCTCAAGGTGGCGTTATCGATGCCCTTAAATTCGGTTTCAACCACAAACAGCTTCGTTGGGTATTCATCTGCTTTGCTCTTGCAGGTATCGGCGTTATCGGCAGTATGAACTATCAGGCAATCCTTACTCACGGTTATGCACAAAGCATTTACGGCTCAAGCGCAAAAGAATTTCTCGACCTTGTAAGTGTGAATCAGGTCAACAGAGCAATTACATTATATCCAATCGGTATGGCTCTTTCGCAGGTAATTATGGGCTTTATTTCTGATAAAAAGGGAAGAAAGCCTGCTGCAATCACCGTTGCGGCAAACTGTGTTGTGTCCTTTGTTATATTCGCATTAGGTGCAAGAATGAATTTCTTAACACCTGAAATTATCGGTTTCTTCTGCGGTACCTTCGTAGGTAGCTACTACTCAACAAATGATGTTCTTATTATGATGGCAAGTGAATCTGCACCTACAAATCTTCGTTCATCCGCAACTGCGGCACAGACAGTTGTCGGTTTTGCAGGATATGCAGTTGGATTTATTACAAATATGATTTTGGCACTTATCTTTGGCGACAGTGTAATCGGTACAGTCGCTCTTTGTCTCCTTGTTCCAAGCTTTGTGATAACACTTATTGCATTGATTAAGAATACTCATGAAACAAAGGGTATCGACCTTGATAAGGTTACCGGTACAGAATGGGATTGACAAAAAAATTAATAAAACATATAATTAAAACTGCTGACTTTACAGCAGTTTTTTTATTTGGAAAGAGATTGATTATGAATAAAAAGATAACCTTCTACAGTGAATTTGCTTATATCTTTGCAATTTTAATTTTATCATTTGCTGTTGCAATGGTTTCTGCTGCGGATTTGGGAATGTCTATGATTGTTGCTCCTGCGTACATATTAAGTCAGAAGGTGGAATTTCTGACCTTTGGTCAAAGCGAATATGTCATTCAGGCAATACTTTTTATTGTTTTCTGTATATTAATGAAAAAAGTTAAGCTTGTTTATTTTACATCTTTTCTGAATTGTATTGTTTATGGTGCTGTGCTTGATATGTGGAGAAAAATTATTCCTATGTTTAATCCTGTGATTACTGAACCGGGAAGTATGTCAATGCCCATACGCATTATATTTTTTGTGGTAAGCGGATTGATAACAGCGTTTTCTATTGCTTTGTTTTTCAGAATTTATCTTTACCCGCAAGTCTATGACTTTTTCGTTAAAGGCATAACAGAACACTTTAAAATTAACCAGACAAAATTCAAAACAGGCTTTGATTTAAGTTGTCTTGCAATATCAGTTATTATGACACTTGTTTTATTTAAGGAATTCGTCGGAATTGGTATTGGCACAATAATTTTAGCACTGGTAAACGGCAGTATCATTGGTGCTTTCGGAAAGCTTCTTGATAGTTTTTTTGAAATCAAGCCTCTCTTTCCGAAACTCGCAGAAAAATTTGAATTATAAAAAAGGAAACTCTCCACAATTTGTGGAGAGTTTTTATAATTATTTAACACTTGCAATAAAATTCTTAAACTGTGCTCTGCCCTCTTCATTTCTGTCAAAAACACCACACTGACCAAGAATTGCTGTAAACACAAGTCCGATTTCATCTTCAATAATTTTATCAATGTTGTCCGAATTGATTTCATCATATTTTGATTTAATCATCATTGCCCAATCATAATGCTTTGCGATTGTTTCGTCAGCCTTAATGTCCTTGTTTTCAAGAATAGCATCTTTAAGAATTGCCATTTCAGTTTTAAGACGAGACGGAAGCACCACAAGGCCCATAACCTCGATAAGAACGATATTTTCTTTCTTGATGTTATGATATTCAGGATGCGGATGATAGAAGCCGTCAGGATAGTCCTCAGTAGTGATGTTGTTACGAAGAACAAGGTCAATTTCGTACTTGCCGTTTACAAATCTTGTGATTGGTGTGATTGTGTTGTGGATTACACCATCATCTGTCAAAGCAATAATGAATGCCTCGTCGTCAGAATATTCACGCCATGTTGCGAGAATTTTACCTGCGAGAGTACAGATTCTGTCAGTATCATCACCCTGAAGACGGATAACTGACATAGGCCATTTTACGATACCTGCAGTAACATCCTCAAAGCCCTCGAATGTAACATATTCCTCAATAGGTGCCTTCGCCATTGCGAATTCATAACGGCCGCCCTGGAAATGCTCGTGAGTAAGGATTGAGCCGCCTGAAATAGGCAGGTCAGAGTTTGAACCGATAAAATAGTGAGGGAATTGCTTAACGAAATCGAAAAGTCTTCTGAAATTCTTTTCGCAAACCTTCATCGGCTTATGTGCCTCGTCAAATACGATACAATGCTCGTTATAGTAAACATAAGGTGAATACTGCATAAATGCATTCACACCGTCAAGGCAGATTGGAATAACTCTGTGATTCTGACGGGCAGGATGATTAACACGACCTGCATAGCCTTCGTTTTCCTTACAAAGCATACACTTTGGATATGAGCTCTGCTCCATTTTTGTAGCAGCAGCAATAGCCTTAGGGTCCTTTTCAGGCTTAGCAAGGTTGATTGTAATGTCGATATCACCGTATTCTGTGCTTGTTACCCATTTAACATCATTTTTAATTCTGTATTCACGGATATAGTCAGATTTACGAGCAAGATGATAGTAATAATCAGTTGCACTCTCAGGAGATTCTTCATATTTTTTCTTAAAGGTACTGATAACTTCTGATGGTCTTGGAGTAAGCACACCCATTACCCTTGTATCAAACAAATCTTTATATACAACGGAGTCTTCACAAAGACCCTTTTCAACTGCATAATCAAGAATAACCTTTAAGATTTCCTCAAGGTCAGCATTTTTTGCTTCTGCATCAGTTTCCATACTGTCCATTTGGAGAATTTCAAGCACTCGGTTTACTGCCCATACTTTATCTTCTTTTTCGATAAGATTTTCTCTCACGCCATATTCAACGAGAGAATTTATAGCCTCATAAATATTCATAGGAACACCCCTTTTAATAATCTAATATTATTATAAAGAAAAACAGTATCTTTTCAAGATGTTTTTCGAAATATATTGAATATTTTTTTCATTTGTGGTAATATATTTTGGTTAAAATGAGGTGTTTTAAAAATGATATATAACAATATATTAGAAGCCATTGGTCACACTCCTATGGTCCGTCTTAATAAGATGGTAGATGAGGATAGTGCACAGGTGCTTGTAAAATATGAAGGTCTCAATGTTGGTGGTTCAATTAAAACAAGAACTGCTTACAATATGATTATGGATGCTGAAAAGAAAGGCATTATAAATAAGGATACAATTATCGTTGAACCTACAAGCGGTAATCAGGGTATTGGTCTTGCACTTATCGGTGCTGTTAAGGGCTATAAAACAGTGATTATTATGCCTGACTCTGTAAGTGAGGAAAGAAGAAAGCTTGTTAATCACTACGGTGCTGAGGTTGTGCTTGTTCACGATGACGGTGACATCGGTAAATGCATTGACGACTGCTTGCAGACTGCTGTTAATATGCAGAAAGAAAACCCTAATGTGTATATCCCGCAGCAGTTTATCAATCCGAAAAATCCTGAGGTGCATCGTCACCACACCGGACTTGAAATTCTTGAACAGGTAGCAGGTGACATTCACGGTTTCTGTTCAGGTATCGGTACAGGCGGTACAATTAGTGGTATCGGTGAAGTGCTTAAAAGACAGTATCCCGATATTGAAATCTGGGCTGTTGAGCCTGAAAACGCTGCAATTCTTGCAGGTGGTACAATCGGCACACATATCCAGATGGGTATAGGTGACGGTCTTATTCCTGAAAACCTTAACCAGAATATCTATAACGACATTTATATCGTTACTGACGAAGAAGCTTTACAGACTGCAAAGGATTTAGCAAGACTTGAAGGCATTATGTGCGGTATTTCAAGCGGTACAAATGTTGCGGCAGCACTTAAACTTGCAAAAAAATTAGGCAAGGGTAAAACTGTTGTTACTGTCCTTCCTGACACGGCAGAAAGATATTTCAGCACACCACTTTTTGAATAAAATTATAAAACAAGAGGACATCCGAAGATGTCCTTTTTTTCTTATCCTATAAAATTTTAATTAGTTTATTTAGCAATGTCACGCGCAACATGTACACCACTTGCTGAAGCGTGAGAAAGTGAATGTGTTATGCCACTTCCGTCACCGATAATGTACAAGCCCTTATGATTAGATTCCAAATGCTTATCAACCTCAACTTCCATATTATAGAATTTAACCTCTACGCCATAAAGAAGAGTATCTTCATTAGCTGTACCCGGTGCAACCTTGTCTAAAGCATAAATCATTTCGATAATTCCATCTAAAATACGTTTCGGAAGCACCAGACTCAAATCACCCGGAGTTGCATTTAATGTCGGTGTAACAAAGGATTCTTCAATACGATTAACATTTGAACGTCTGCCACGAATCAAATCACCGAAACGTTGAACGATAACTCCGCCTCCAAGCATATTGCTAAGACGTGCAATTGATTCACCGTAACCGTTTGAATCCTTGAAAGGTTCTGAAAAATGCTTTGCAACCAACAATGCAAAGTTTGTATTTTCCGTTTGTTTTGCAGTGTCTTCGTAGCTATGGCCATTAACAGTTATAATACCATTTGTATTTTCGTTTACAACTGCACCCTTCGGATTCATACAGAAGGTGCGGACTCTGTCACCATATTTTTCAGTTCTGTAAACGATTTTACTTTCATAAAGTTCGTCAGTAAGATGAGCAAAAACTGCAGCAGGTAATTCTACACGTACACCGATATCAACACGATTTGATTTTGTAGCAATATCCAATTCCTTACAAACTGATTCCATCCATTTACTACCACTTCTGCCAACAGATATAATGCATTTATCACATTCGTAATCTGCATCCTTACAGATGATTTTATATGTTCCGTTTTCATCAGCCACAGAAAGAACAGGTGTATCAAAGAAGAAATCAACCTTATCTTTTAAGTAATCATACATATTTTCAAGAACAATATAATTGATATCTGTACCAAGATGGCGAACAGAAGCATCAAGCAGATGAAGGTCGTTCTGAATACAAATTGTCTTAAACCGAGTTCCGGCAGTTGTGTATAATTTTGTGCCTTCACCACCGTATTTCAAATTAATTTCATCAACATATTTCATTAAATCCAATGCTTGCTTTTTACCGATATATTCATGCAATGTACCGCCAAAGTCATTGGTGATGTTATATTTACCATCTGAAAATGCACCTGCACCGCCAAAACCACTCATAATGCTACAGCTCTTACAGTTGATGCAAGTTTTTATTTTTTCTCCATCAATCGGACATTTACGTTTATCCAATGAATGACCTGCTTCAAAAACAGCAACACTAAGCTGTGATTTTTTCTGTATAAGCTCATAAGCCGCAAAAATTCCTCCCGGACCGGCACCTACAATAATAACATCATATTTCATTTGTTCATCAACCATCCTTTTCATATTCTTGTCACTCAGAAGTTCATTTACAAGATAATTATATCACATCAGGAATAAACAAATCAATGCAAAAATGTATTAATATATACTCAACACTCTGTACATTCATTGACTTTTATTTATACTTAATATATACTATTTATATATTAAATTCAGAGGAGTAATTGGTATGTGGTCTGTTATCCGAAAAATTGTATCCTTGGTTATTGTTATTGAAACAAGCCTTACAGGACTTTTCAACGGAGTGATTGTTAAGCCTGTTCAAATGCCTGAGGCTGAAACAAAAGAATATACACAGTACGTTGACCCGTTTATCGGAACAGGAGGTACTCCTTGGACGGCAGGTATGCTCAGTCCGGCAGCAACAGTCCCTTTTGGTGCGGTGCGCTTAGGTCCTGACACAACATTTACAGGAGACAACTATATAGTAAAAACCAATACATCAGGTTATTATTACGAACACGGTCATATCAAAGGCTTCAGCCACTCAAGACTTTCGGGAACAGGAGCCGAGGATTATCAGATGTTTCGTATTACCCCTGCTGTAGGCTCTAAAAAAGCAGATGTTGTTCCCTTCTCCCACAAATATGAAACTGCCGTTCCCGGTTATTATGCTGTTTATCTTCGTTCCCTTGATTGTCTTGCAGAAATGACTGCAGATATACATACAGGAGTTCACAGATACACCTTCAACAATTCTGCTGATGCTCGTCTTTTTATTGATATCACAAGTACAGCAGGTACATATACAGCCACAAACGGAAAAGTTGAGGTTGATGAAAATGGTATAATAAGAGGTTCTGCTGTTCTCAAGGGTGCATTTTCAAAAAGACAAGGTGGTCTTCCCGTTTATTTTACAGCAATCGCAGACAAACCTGTTCAGTCTTATGAAATTATCGGTGATGAATCCGACCTTGGGCTTGACCTTAACTTTGGTAATCTAAATAATCAACCATTGGAAATAAAAGTTGGTATAAGCTTTGTCAGCACTGATAATGCCCTTGAAAATCTCATAGCAGAGACTGAGGGTCTTAGCTTTGATGACGTAAGAAATAATGCTCTCAATCAATGGGAAAAAGCACTTTCTGTTATTGATATAGAAAGCGTTGATGAGAATATTAAAACAATTTTCTATACATCTCTTTATCACAGTATGATAATGCCTACAAACTTTACTGATGTAAACGGAGAATACCGTGGTTTTGATAAAGAAATTCACACAGCAGAGGGCTATACATACAGGACAGATATGTCCTTATGGGATACTGCAAGAACGACTCACTCACTTTATACACTTATTGCTCCTGAAATTCAGAATGACTGCCTGAATTCTCTTGTGGATATGGCTAAAAAAGGTGGAAGTCTTCCACGTTGGCCTATGGGAGCAGGATATTCAGGCTCTATGATTGGCGACCCTGCCAATATTGTCATTACTGAAAGTTATCTCAAGGGCTTAACGGATTTCGATGTTAAAACTGCTTATGAATATATGAAAAAGTCTTCCGATTCCAAGACTTCAAAGTCAGGCAGAGACTATATTGACCTTTATAACGAATACGGATATGTTCCGGATGATATGGCTAAGGGAGACAAATCTGTTTCAAGAACAATTGAATATGCTTGGGAGGATGGCGCAATTGCTAATCTTGCACAGGCACTGGGCTATACCGATGATGCAGAAAAATACTATGATAAATCTATGTATTATAAAAACGTCTTTAATCCTGAAACCCAATATTTTCAGGCAAGAAATTCAGATGGTAGCTTCGTATCTAATTTCAGCCCGTATATAACAACCTTTTATGATGCAGTTATGATTGAAAAGTTTGCTGACTGCTATTGTGAAGGTAGCGCAAGACAATGGCGTTGGAATGCATTACACGATATTGACGGAATGATAAATCTTTTCTCAAATAAAGAATATTTTGTTTCCGAACTCAATGATTTTATGGAAGATGCCTCCATCTCACGTGCTGCAATAGACCCGGGTCACGGATTCTGGATAGGAAATCAGCATGATATCCACACCCCTTATCTGTTCAGCAATGCAGACAGAGCTGACCTTACACAGAAATGGGTTCGTTGGACATTGGAAAACCGTTTCAGCACCGATATAAATGGTCTTGACGGTAATGATGACGGTGGCACACTCAGTTCATGGTACGTATTCTCAGCAATGGGCATTTACCCACTTGCTGGTACTGATAAATATTGGATAGGCTCACCGAATATTGATTCTGCAGTCATTACTCTTGGTAACGGAAAAACTCTTGTAATTGAAGCTGTAAATCAGAGCAAAAACAATGTTTATATAAGCTCTGTACAACTCAACGGCGTTGAACTCAATGGAACTTATATCACTCATAAACAGCTTATGGAAGGCGGAAAACTCGTATTTACTATGAGCAATATACCTGCATAAAAGAAAGACTGCACACAAAAACGTGTGCAGTTTTTTTATTCCTTATTACAATAAAACTTTATTGATTTACTTATAAACTCAGCAGTGCCTTCACCATGCTTATCAATATTGGTCTTAAATCTTTCATCAAGAACATACATCTGACCTAAACCTGCAAGAATTTCATTTGTACAAGTATAGTAATTATCGGAAATATGATTCTGTAGCTTTTTCACAAGGTTTTGAGCTTCGGTAGAATCAGGCCTTTCACCATTTTTCATGCATACAGAAAATTCTGCGAGAATATCATTCATTCCATTACCAAGATTATTCCACTTATCTTTTGAATAGTTCTTTGTTTTTTCAGAATACTCTTTATATGAGTCCGTTTTGCCCCATCTTTCTTTTACTTCGGACTTATACTTTTCAAATTCACTATTATCAAATGCGCTCATAATATTTGCTCCTTTCACCGCATCATCAATGGAAGAAATCAACCTTTCTAATCGTTCTTTTTTAAGTATGAGTAGTTTCTTTTGCTCCTCCAATGATTTTTTTGTGTCATAATTCGAGGATGATAAAATCTCACCAATGCTTTTTAGAGGAAAATCAAGTTCACGGTAAAAAAGAATCTCCTGCATGCGAAGAAGAGATTTTTCATCATAATAACGATAGCCTGTAACAGCGTCAACAAAAGCTGGAGTCAATAATCCTATTTCGTCATAATAATGGAGTGTGCGCACACTTACACCCGTAAATTCGGCAAATTCCTTAATCAGCATTTTCAATTTCTTCACCTCACAAAATGAATTATATACTATTACGGAGCGTGAGAGTCAATAATTTCTCTAAAAAATATTAGTTAGATTGATATAAATTTAATTTTAACAAGATAATTATACCACATAAAAACAAAAAAGACATCCTATTAGATGTCTTCTTCTGTGTTTACACCCCGATTTTGAACCAATTCTTGTATATTAATAATTTTTTCTATATAGATGATACAATCTGTTGACAATTCGCTTTTAAATAATCCGGTAAACTGTCAACAATTTTTTTAGCTTCTTCTCTTTTTCCCTCCACGGCAAATAAAATAGCCAATACATAGTTTCTTTGAGGATTATCTGCTGGACTATATTTACAGGACATATCAAGAAATTGATGTGATTTAACATAATCCTGACAAGATAAATATACTGTCCCAATATCATAACATATCTGACCCATATTCTGTAACTTTACAGCATTGGTTTCATCATCACAATATAATTCAAATGCTTTGTTATAATAATTCAATGCCTTTATGTTTTCTGACTTTCTCTGCGCAAATTTTGCAGTACGATAATAAGGATGAAAACCTATAATAAACTCGAAATCAAAGTCATATTCAAGCATTTTATCGTAGTATTTATTCATTTCTTCTTCATTTTCAAGAAACTCATAACAAAGTCCTGTGAAATAAGAAAGAGCAAAATTATCAAAGTCATTAAAACAAAACTGTTCAAGCATCAAAAGAATTGACAATCCGCCATTAAAATTTCGATTTGAGATTCTAATCAGTGCGGCTGTTAGATGTATCTGTGCTTCCAGTGACTCATCAAACGCTGAACGAAACACATTCCCGAATGCATTCCCATGTATTTCACGCCATTTTTTATAGTTTTCACTATCAAGAGTATATTCCATTAACAAATCATAGTATTCATTCATATTTAACACCTCTTATTGAGTATAACACATAAATAGGGTGAAATCAATGTAACCATTTTGTACATAAATAACTATTGGAGCAAAAAAATCTTAAAACTAATTTAAAAAAGCAAACAAAAAAACCACCCGAAATGGATGGTTTCTTCTGGGATTCATCCCCTTTTTTGAACCCCTTTATTCAAGCTGCTCTATATAAACAATAATGTTTTGATTATTGTGAAAAACATATCCAATTTTCAAATGTTGACCATCACCTTCAATAACACCCCCGTGCGATTTAGCATTATTGTATCCTGACTGAATAGCGTAATCAGAATAAGCAAATTTAACACCATTAATCTCAAATGATTCATCACTATGACCTTCATATGGCATAGGAATAAAATTTTCAACATATCCTTCTAGAATTTTATAATCACCGGATTTATATGCACCCACTACATTTTTGTACATATAAATTTGAGATAAACTTGCAATTGCAGAAAGAATAAAAACAAAAGAAAAAGCACAGGCACAAAATATTTTTACCACCTTATATGAAATTTGCGTGTATTTTTCTTCCGAAGTTGCCTTCAAGATTTTAGGAAAAAACAAAATAAAAATCATCATAACAACTGGAATTAAAAGAACTAAATCAAATTTAAATGTAGCTTCATATAAAACATTGCTCATAAAACTCACCTCTTGCGAGTAATATATCATAAAAGGTTAGCAAAATCAAGTTACGCAAATCAATGCTAAGCATTGTATGTAATCCGAAACTTGTTTCGGAATGTAATCACAACGAAGTTGTGTATGTAACCATTTCTTTGAAATCCGCAAAATAAAGAATATCAAAATATATTTTTTCAAAGAAATGCATGTAATCAATCCGAAGATACATACACCAAGGTGATGACATACACACTTCGCGTGATTACATACGCCTGACGGCAATTACATACCCATCCTTCGGATTGGATAAAAATAAAGGACTACTTAGGTAGTCCTTTATTTTTTGGCTTTACAGGACGGAATGACACCCTATAATTTTTTTAATTATCAAGATTTTTCAAAATGTCTTCCAAGTGCTTTACATTGATTTTTTTCTTATTTCCTTTAATTGCAACAGTCATATTCTTCACTTGAAAAA
>JAZNTF010000070.1:0-5926 GCA_045591625.1 Candidatus Fimenecus sp. | reverse complement strand
GAATTGATGTTTATGTATGACAAGCTTTTCGGTGAATATGGTCATACAGTAGGTCAATTGCTCATAACAAAAAGTGACGTAGAAAATGATGAGAGAAGACATAATCTTATAAATACATTCAACAGATTGTTTGATTTTGGTGCAATTCCTGTTATTAATGAGAATGACAGCGTTGCAGTTGAAGAAATCGTTTATGGTGATAATGATTCACTTTCTGCAATTGTTGCAAAGCTTATAAATGCTGATGCACTTATTATTCTTACTGATATTGACGGACTTTATGATTCAAATCCAAATGAGAATGAGGATGCTAAGCTTATTCCGCTTGTAACTGAAATTGACGAAGAATTATATAAAATCGCAGGTGGCAAGGGCTCAAACCTTGGTACAGGAGGTATGGTAACGAAGCTTCACGCTGCTGAAATTACTATGGCAGCAGGAATAGACACAATTGTTATGAATGGTGAAAATCCTACTGAAATTTATAAGGCGCTTGACGGAAAACAGGTAGGAACATTCTTTAAGGGGAAATAAATTATGCTTACTGAAATCGGCAAAAGAGTAAAAAATGCATCAGTTTCCTTGGCTATTGCATCAACTGAAGATAAAAACAGAATACTTAAGGCAATTGCCGACGCTCTTCGTGAAAATTGCAATGAGATTTTAGCGGCAAATGCTATTGACCTTGAAAACGGCAGAAAAAATGGCTTGGCAGAGTCTTTATTGGACAGACTTATGCTAAATTCTGACCGAATTGAGGGTATGGCACAGGGTGTTGAGGATGTTATCAGCCTTCCTGACCCTGTTGGACGAGTAATTTGGGAAACAGACAGACCAAATGGGATGAAAATTCAGAGAGTAAGCACACCTTTAGGTGTAATCGGAATTATCTATGAGGCAAGACCGAATGTTACAAGTGATGCGGCTGCTCTCAGTATAAAATCTGGAAATACAGCAATTCTCCGTGGCGGTAAAGAGGCATTTAATTCAAATTCTGCCATTATGGATGTAATGAGAAAGGCTATTGAAAAGGAAGGCTTTAATCCTGATATCATTGAGTTGGTAAGAGATACTTCGAGAGAAAGTGCAAATGCACTTATGAGAATGAATGGTTATGTGGATATCCTTATTCCCAGAGGTAGTGCAAAGCTTATAAGTGCGGTTGTACAGAATTCAACAGTGCCTGTTATTGAAACAGGTGCAGGTAATTGCCATATGTATATAGTTGAGTTTGCAGATATTGATATGGCAGTTGAGATTGTAAATAATGCAAAAACAAGAAGAGTTTCGGTTTGTAATACAGCAGAGAGTCTTTTAATTCATAAAAACATAGCGGAATTTGCTCTTATAGCAATCAAAGCAAAGCTCGATGAAAAGAATGTAATTCTATATGGTGATGAGGTTGCTTGTGAAATCTGTCCTGACATTGAAAAGGCTACGGAAGATGACTGGGCAACAGAATACCTTGATTATAAAATGTCAGTTAAAATTGTTTCTTCTATTGACGAAGCAATTGAACACATAAGAAAATATTCCACTAATCACAGTGAGAGCATTGTCACAGAAAATCCGGAAAATGCAGAAAAATTTATGAATTCCGTTGATTCTGCGGCAGTTTATCACAATGTAAGTACTGCGTTTACTGATGGTGGTGAATTCGGCTTCGGTGCAGAAATCGGAATTTCAACACAGAAGCTCCATGCGAGAGGTCCTTTGGGACTTCCTCAATTGAACACATTCAAATATAAAATTTACGGTAATGGTCAGGTGAGATAAATGACAAACAACGGTAAAAGCGGACACAAAATGGCGTTTCCTATCGGTTTGATTGTCGTTGTTCTTGCAACTATTGGCTTGATTACAGTTGTGGTAGCCGGGGTAAAAGGTGTAAATCATTTTGTTGATAAGTCAAAAAACTATGAGGAATATGAAGAAATTCTGACTCCGGTAGTACTTATTGACCCGGACACCTTTGATGATATAACGAAGGCTCAGATGAGTCAGCTCATGGAAATATCTCTTTGGTCATTACTCAAAAACGATGCCACACCGAATGCTTTTACAAATAATGAAAACGGAGTATCTATTCCTAAAAAAGCAGTTGAAGATAAATTCGTTGAACTTTTCGGCTTGGAAGTAACTCCCGTACACGGAACAATTGAAGGATACGGATTGGATTTTGTTTATGATAACACGTCTGAAACATACACAGTACCTCTCACCGGGGTAACACCTATTTATACTCCCGATGTTGTAGATGTGTCAAAAAAATCAGATGTAATTGTGCTTACCGTAGCATGTATTTCCGGTAATGCGTGGGAGCAAGGTGAAAATGGCGAGATGGTAGCACCGTCCCCTGATAAATATCTCAGAATCACTTTGCGTGAAAATGACGGGAATCTTTATATCTCTTCAATTCAAAATACAACGGCTCCTGAAATAGCTACGACCCGTTGATTGGTTTGTAAAAATCAGATTTTGACAAAACACTTAAAGAAAAAGTACTACTGTCGCATAAAATCATCTGTGCAGTAGCGCAAAAATTTATATCTAATCCGTTTTAGCTTTTGGGCTGATTTTTAAAAGCAGAGCTACCCAAAGGCTTGTGAAACGGTTATCTTACTACATCTTATGGTTTACCATAGGGACAAGTGACAAAAATAATAAAAAAGCAAAAATATATAAGTGAGGATTGTTTATGCTCCAATTTGAAGAATTAAAATTACAACTTATTGCACATGAAGAAGAACTTTCTAATCTTGCTGATGCTCTTGGACTTGAAAAGATGAGGAAAGAAATTGAAGTGCTTGAAGAACAACAGGCGCAGGAAGGTTTCTGGGACGACATTCAAAATTCACAAAAGGTTCTTCAAAAAACAAGTGTATTGAAGAATAAGGTTCAGGGTTACGAAAAGCTTAAATCTGATTATGAAGATGCTCTTGTTATGATTGAACTGGCTGACGAGGAAGAGGATGAAAGCCTTGTTGACGAATGTAAGCAGGGTGTTGAGAAATTTGAAAAAGACCTTGATTCGATGACTTTGTCAACACTTCTTACAGGTGAATATGACTCAAAGAATGCAATCCTTACATTTCATGCGGGTGCCGGTGGTACTGAGGCTCAGGACTGGGCACAGATGCTTTTCAGAATGTATAACCGATGGGGAGAAAGACACGGGTATAAGGTTTCAACTCTTGACTATCTCGATGGTGACGAAGCAGGACTTAAGTCGGCTTGTATACTTATTGAGGGTGAAAATGCTTATGGCTTTATGAAGAGTGAAGCAGGTATTCATCGACTTGTTCGTGTTTCACCATTCGACGCATCAGGCAGAAGACATACATCATTCGCATCTCTTGAAGTAATGCCAGAAATTGATGAAGACACAAATGTTGAAATTAACCCCGATGATATTGAAATGGCAGTTTATCGTGCAAGTGGTGCGGGCGGACAGAAGGTTAATAAGACATCATCTGCTGTTCGTCTTACACATAAGCCAACAGGTATTGTTGTTTCCTGTCAGGTTGAGAGAAGCCAGCATCAGAACAGAGAAGTTGCTATGACAATGCTTAAATCAAAGCTTATTGAGATTAAAGAACGTGAACATCTTGCAAAGATTGAAGATATCAAAGGCGACCATAAGGAAATTGCTTGGGGCAGCCAGATTCGTTCATATGTCTTTATGCCATACACACTCGCAAAGGACCACAGAACATCCTTTGAAAATGGTAACATAAATGCAGTTATGGATGGTGACCTTGACGGATTCATTAATGCATATCTTAAAATGCAGTCACAGAAAAATCTTGAGAACAACTAAATATAAATAAAAGGAAGGATATTTTGTATCCTTCCTTTTATTTTGGTTTGCAAATTATAATTTGTAGGGCCCCTCTGTCACCTTACGGTGACAGCTCATTACTCGCCTGCCGGCTCAGACAGCACTAATTCGGCATCAACCGGATGCCCGTGCCCCATCAAGTGGGGAGCCTATGTTGGACTTCCCACTTGAGGGGAAGGTGGCACGAGCAAAGCGAGTGACGGAAGGGGGTCCATCCCGTTAAACTTCGATTTGAATATTAAAACAAAAATGGCGGGGTCTTGAGTTGACCTCGCCATACTGTTTATATGATATTGGTTTATTTGTTTTTTGCAGCTGCTTTCAATGCCTTTTCTTTTTCTTCACTTGAATTAACAATTATTACACAGATTGACCACAAACAAATTCCGAGCAAGAGGAACATTACGCCGAAGAATGCGCTATCAAGAGTGAAGACGATAACATCACCAAGATAACCCACAATAGTTGATGCAATTATTCCTTCAATATTAAAGAGCTCAGAAAGAGTGATTTCTCCGCTAAGAAGTTTATTTGCAAAGAAACTTGTGAAAGAAATATATGAAGCAATTGTGAAAAGGAATCCTGTGCCGGAAATTGCAGCTATAGCTTTTGCCTTATTTGAACAAATAGCAAACACAAGAACCACAAGTCCGATTATAAGTGCCACACCAAGGAGTGCCGCAGCTACAACTGCAGGACGATACATTTCGTTTTGAAGAACTGTTGCTTTGAAATCGAAGGTTTCATTTGTGAAAGATGAAAACAAACTAATAAAATCAGGTATTTCATAAAGAGAAATTGAATCATAAGTGGTGTGGAGTGTTGTGCCATTTACAGCATTGTTTTGTCCAACGAGACTTCCCAGTTGGCCGAGAAGGTCTGAAATATCAGTATGTGCAATTTCAAAAGTAAGAAGATTACCGAAATAGAATACCGGGTATATAGCAATCGCCATAAGTGCAGTTACGACTCTATACATTATATCAAAGCCGGTTGTCTTTTTTTTGATAGATTTTGTTTTACTCATATTTTTTCACCTTACTTTCCCCAAGAAGAATTAAGCTGTACTGTTCTGTTGAATACAACCTTATCTTCTGTTGAGGTAATATCAACACAGAAATAACCCTGACGCATAAACTGGAATGTGTCACCGACTTTAAGACCGTCTTTAAGTCTGCCTTCGATTAAGCAATCGTTAAGAATAACGAGAGATTCAGGGTTAAGGTTTTCTGTAAATGAACCTGCTGTTTCGTCAGATGGATTTTCTTTGTTGAAAAGTCTATCATAAAGACGAACTTCTGCTTTAAATGAATCAGCTTCACTTACCCAATGAAGTGTACCCTTAACTTTTCTGCCGTCAGGAGAGTTACCACCACGGCTTTCAGGGTCATAAGTACAATGTACGCAAGTAACATTTCCGTTCTCGTCTGTATCGTAACCAACACATTTTACGAAATAAGCACTTTTAAGACGAACTTCGTTTCCAGGGAAAAGTCTGAAATACTTTTTAACAGGCTCAATCATAAAGTCTTCCTGTTCAACATAAAGTGTCTTACCAAATGTTACTTTACGAGTACCCATTTCAGGATGTTCAGGATGAATTTCAACATCCAAAGTTTCTGTCTGTCCTTCAGGATAGTTGTCAATAACAACCTTTAACGGACGAAGTACTGCCATTGCTCTTGGTGCATTTGCATTAAGCTCATCGCGGACACATGATTCCAAAAGACCATAGTCAACTACTGAATAAGCCTTTGAAACACCGATTTTTTCACAGAAATTACGAATTGCTGCAGCAGGATAACCACGTCTTCTCATACCGCTGAGAGTAGCCATTCTCGGGTCATTCCAACCATCAACAATACCTTCGTTTACAAGAGCTAAACACTTTCTCTTACTTGTAAGGCAATAGTTAAGGTTAAGACGAGCAAACTCAATCTGTCATGGTGGCATTTCTATATCAAGTGCTCTTAAGAACCAGTCGTAGAGAGGTCTGTGATTTTCAAATTCAAGTGAACAGAGTGAATGTGTAACGCCTTCCTTAGCATCTGACAAAGGATGAGCAAAGTCGTACATCGGATAAAC
>JAZNTF010000069.1:0-4666 GCA_045591625.1 Candidatus Fimenecus sp. | reverse complement strand
TATGATTCAAGGCAGATTTGATTTCAGAATAGGAATAACCTAAACGCATAAGACCATCGACGGCTCTTTTTCTGCCCTTTTCATCATTTAGCTTATTAACATATTTCTTTTTAATCACTATTATAATACGATTTTGAGCATCATTGTCAAGAGAATCAACAGTATTCTCCGCAATTTCTCTTGAAATACCACGAAACAGTAACTCCTGTTTCACTCTTTTAAGACTATAATTCTTTCTTTCCATAAGCTCTTTCGAAAGAATTTCAGCATAATATTCGTCATTTAAAAGTCCTAATTCAATAAGTCTTTCACAAGCCTTTTCCGCAAATTCTTTTTCAAAACCTTTTTCACAAAGCTTTTTTACAAGTTCTTTTACACCATAAGGTCTTCTGGAAAGCAAATCAAGGCTTTTATTATAAGCACGACGAAAACTGACCGCGTCAAGCAACTCGGTCAGTTCATCTTCGTTAATTTCTTTTAATTTTCTGTACTTTTCGGAATACCAATAATCACTATCAACAGTAGCACGATATTCGTCATCAACATAGATGTGAATTTTATTGGCTTTACCTTCTTTAACAGTCAGTTTCATTATTCATCATCTACTGCAATGTCAAGCTTTGCACGAGCAGCAGCCTTTGTTGTAGGAACCTTTACGATTTCAGGCTGTTCAATATTTACTGCATTCGGCTTTTTAGCATTAACTATTTCTTTTAACTTTTCACGAATCTGTGTTTCGATTTCATTTGCGAGAACTTCATCCTGCTTGAAGAGAAGTTTTACATTTTCTCTACCCTGGCCAAGACGCTGTTCACCATAATAGAACCAAGCACCACTCTTTTTAAGAATATCAAATTTAACACCAAGGTCAACGATTTCACCAATTTTAGAAATTCCTTCGCCGTACATAATGTCAAATTCAGCTTCTTTAAACGGAGGAGCAACTTTATTCTTTACAATCTTTGCACGAGTTCTTGAGCCGACAAATTCGTTACCCTGACCCTTAAGCTGTTCAATACGACGAACATCAATTCTCATTGTAGTATAGAATTTAAGCGCACGGCCACCTGTTGTAACCTCAGGATTACCATAAACCACACCAACCTTTTCACGAAGCTGGTTGATGAAAATTACAACTGTGTTTGATTTATTAATTACACTTGTAAGCTTACGGAGAGCCTGTGACATAAGACGAGCATGAAGACCAACGTGACTGTCACCCATATCACCTTCAATTTCAGCACGAGGAACAAGTGCTGCGACAGAGTCAATTACAATTACATCAAGAGCACCTGAACGAGCAAGAGCCTCTGTAATTTCAAGAGCCTGTTCACCATTATCAGGCTGTGCAACAAGTAATGAGTTTACATCAACGCCAAGATTCTGAGCATATTCAGGGTCAAGAGCATGTTCAGCGTCGATAAATGCAGCTTCACCGCCCAATTTCTGTGCCTCCGCAATAACCTGTAAAGCAAGAGTTGTTTTACCGGAAGATTCAGGTCCGTAAATTTCAACAATTCGGCCACGTGGAAGTCCGCCGATACCGGTAGCGGCATCAAGAGATATTGAACCGGTTGAAATAGCCTCAACATTTAAAGTACTGTTTTCACCAAGGCGCATAACAGCACCCTTACCATAATTCTTTTCAATTTGTAATAACGCAGTTTCCAACGCTTTTGATTTATCAGCCATTTTATTTACCTCACTTATCGCACAAATGTTCGTTTGAATGTATTATATATCATTCATTTACAAAATGCAAGTATTTTTCTGTAAATATTTAAAAATATTTTTCAAAAACACTTGCAAAATAGAAAAGTTTCTGTTACAATATCTCTCGTTGTAATTTGATTATTTATATCCCCGTATACAAGGAGGTGCCTTTGAAATGGCAAAATGCGAATATTGTGGTAAAGACGTAGCTTTCGGTATTAAGGTTTCTCACTCACACAGACGTTCAAACAGAACATGGAAGCCAAACGTTAAGAGAGTTAAGGCAGTTGTAAACGGCTCTCCTAAGAGAGTTTATGCTTGTACTCGTTGCCTTCGTTCAGGTAAGGTTGAAAGAGCAGTTTAATTCAAAAGCTAATTCATGAAAATTAACGCACATCGTTTGATGTGCGTTTTTTCTTTGTGTTTAAGCCCAATGCAATTCATAATAAAACCAGTTGTTAGTTATTTCTTGAACATAACACCAATCTTTTCCACTATTAGGTTCACCAAAATAATATCCATTATCTGCAACTTTGTACTCAACATTTAAATCCGTTCCACTATAAAAATCAGGAATCAAAGGCTCATTATGTTCCGTATAGTAATATCCATAATAAACTGAACCGATACTCGAACCAATATTTTGATAATCAAAAAACTCTTTTTCTTTTTCAGAAGATAACGCATCAATATTTTCTAAAACATAATTTGATATTTCATCTATATTTTTTTCTGATATTGACATACCACTACAAGAAGTTAAAGATACTAATATCATTACACTAAGCAAAATAGAAATAATTTTTTTCATTTTTCTTTTCCTCGCTCTTTTACATTATATTCTTTATTTGCAACTATGTTCTCCGCATGCATGTCCTTCACCGTGAGTATGGTCGTGATGGTCGCATTTTGCATCTGGATTATAATCAAGTTTACCAACCAGGAATGAAATTACTGCACTGTTACAATCACCCTTCACTCCACCATACCATTTAATGCCAACTTCTTTAAGTGCATTCTGTGCACCGCCACCGATACCACCACAAATAAGAACATCAACTCCGTTTTCCTTTAAAAAACCGGATAATGCACCGTGGCCACTACCGTTTGTATTTACAATTTGCATATTTACGATTTCATCATTCTGCACTTCATAAATTTTAAATTTGTCTGTATGACCAAAATGCTGAAACACCTGTTCATTTTCATAAGTTACAGCAATTTTCATAATATCAACTCCTTTGATTACAAGTCAATTATATATCCTTAATGCAAAAAAATCAATATTCATATTATCATATAAAAACAGCGTGATATTAAATCACGCTGTTTGCAATTTGTTCTGCTTTGGGATTTTCAGAAAGTTTTTGTGCCCATTTTCTCATTTCAAGAACAATATCACCATCGGTTTCAATATTTGTTCCCTTCTTTTCCTGAGCTTTAAATGCAAGATGGCGGAAGATTACAATACACAAACCACCAACTGCAGCACCACCAAGAATTATAAAGAAAAGCGGGATTCTGCAAGTAAGCCAATCACCTGAACGAAGTGGCAATGTAAATGATATGTAATACTCGCCCATTTCGAAAAGTTCCCGGAATGTATATCCGTTTCCGTATTTCGGAAGCTCATTAAGATATGCAGTATTTGTAATTTTGAAAAGTGCTACTAAAAGTCCTGTTACCGCTGAGCCAATCATATAGCCCGGAATAATTGTGAGTGGACTTCTGTATGCATTTGTCATTGAAAATGAAACTGTTAACTTGACGTTTTCAAAAAAAGCATTAATCGGTCCTGTTATTGCAAGGTTATTATCGTCAGTATCGAGTTTAAAGCTCTTTTTCTTGATAAATCCACGGAATATCATAGCAAAAAGAGGAATCCATCCAAGACTTATAAAACAAGCACCATAAATTGTCATAAATCTTGCATCACCTGAAAGAAGCATTGCAACTGCAACTGAAAATGCAGCCATAGAAACAGGTCCGATAAGGTCAAAGCCAACCATAAGTCCCATAACAATACCACAAAGTACAACACTTGAATTTGCAAGATTTGTCAGTGGTTCTACAAGAGCTTCACCCAATGCATTGAAAGGCAACTGAATTCCGTAACGGATAAGCAAGAATGTAAGTGCACAGGAGGCAACAGGAAGAATAAGAACAAGAACAATCAAATCGATTTGTTCAAGAAGCTCTATTCCACCAAAGCCTTCAGGAATAAGTTTGATTTTACTCAATGGCTTATCGAGTTTTTTGCCTAAATTTTCTTTAATATTATCCCATGCTATGTAAAGATACTTGATAAGCAAGGACAATGCAATTGCCATTATCAAATAACCCATATATCCGATATTTGCGCCACCGCCATTATTAAGCGGTGTTGCGAAATAAGCCACATACATTTGGTTTGCCGGTACAGGATTTCCTGCAAAATGGCAGAAATATATACTCAAAGCCAATGATGGTGCAACTGCAGGTAAGCCTGCAATTAAATAACAGGTTACTGTTGTAAATGCAATAAAGAAAAAGTCAGTTGCCCAAAAAAGTATAAACCACAAAATCTGTTCATTACCTTTTTCAGCTGCGTCAAGAATATGTTCAACACCAAACAAATTCTGTATTACAAAAAAGAAACCCGCACCCAATGCCCCGAAAAGCTGAACAACGAACATTATGGACGTCGAACGATAAACATTCTTTCTTAAATTGATTATTTCGTTTTTCATTTCCAATCTCCTATAAATATTTTTTATTAGTTTAAGGACTTGTCTTATTCTTTTTGACCATAACCACATCCCCTTATGGTTATCTTTACTTTTGATTATAACATACCAAGTAAAAATTGCAAGTTAAATTCTTTTATGACTTATTCTGCATCTTACAGTCGCACGCGCAAAAAAATCACTATTGATATGCCAATAAAAAAACAAAAGGGCAAGGTCAAGACCTC
>JAZNTF010000068.1:0-12920 GCA_045591625.1 Candidatus Fimenecus sp. | reverse complement strand
ACCTGCAAATCTTCAATTGTTGCCTTCTCCGATTTCATCGCCAACAGAATCGGGTCATGAATTATTTCTTTTATCATAATTACACCCTTGTTCTGGTTGGTTTGTCGACCGTACCATTTCTTCTTGTAATTTTTTGTGTTCTTGAAAGTGTTTTGAAATCAATATCTTCTGTGATTATATATGCATATCCTGAATTTGCAGGTATCGGTGCAATATTTTTTACTTCAATTTTCAAAAACCTGCCTTCACCACTATTAGAATAATATTTTTTCAATTCTGAAATAGTGTTCTCTTTTGGAATCATAAAATCTTTAATGGTGTCTGTTTTTGCTGAAACTATAACTTTATCAGTATCTATTACAACAGCCGTATCAGAACCGTAATCAGCCATAATTATTTTCACAAGTTCATCTACTGTTGCATAACCGAAAATTGCATCAACATCCTTAATAGCATCAGCATAGCTACGATACAGATAATAGGTTTCATTGATTTTATCAATTGCAGCACCAACATATTCCGCTAAAACGCTACGAAAACCATAACGATTGTTCAATTCTTTCAAGATGGATTTATGACGATATATCATTAAAGACTCATCCATATCACATTTATAAATCTGCTTGTTGGATTCCAATATCATTTGACAAATCAAAATTAAAAATGTATTTTTAACTTCCTCTGATGCATCTGATGGCATCTCTTTACTCAACAGAGCTTCCATAAAAGACAGTCTTGTTTTAATCAGATACTCATAGTCAAACATATCTTTTACATATTCTTTAAGTGAATATTTATCAAAAACACTTAAAACTGTATTTACACAGAAAACATAATGGTCAAAAGGAACATATGCAATAAATTCAGGGTTAAGCATTTGTCTTACTCTACTCTTAACAAAATTCTTGAACCTGTATTCTGAACTTCTTGGTTCTCTTTCTTTGATTTCACCTTTATGCCATACAGTGTCAGCATCAATATGTCGATTTTCTGAAATATGCAAATTAAATAACTCATTGAAAGAAAGGAAACAGGGCATTTTGAAGTGCTTATCAATATGCTCATATTTACGATATTGTGCTATTTCAGATGCATCCGGAATAACATAACTGATTACGCCTTCATCATCGTCATAATCCTCTTCATCTGCTGATTTTTGACTCTTTTTCATTTTTTCGATAAGAAGTCGTTCTTTCAGTGCATCATCAAAACTCAACGACATAGCTTCCATAATCACTTTTACATCTTCAAGATATTTTTCAGCATCATCGTTATATAATGTTGCAGTAAAAAGTGCTTCATCAGAAGTTTTAGCACGATTAAAATTAAGTGTTGTAACATCAGTATACCAGCATTTAATCTGTTCTTGTTTCCCATCGTATTTTATAGTAAGTGTAATTAAATCTGTTGCCAAGAAAATATCCGCAGGTTCAGAAACGACCAAATTCTTATCATTGTCATTGTATTCACAATTAAGTTTTATATCTCCGTAAAACACTTCTACAGTGCTAAATTCCTTTACATAACCAATATTGAAAACAAGTTTACTTCCAAGAGTGCCGTATCTATAAAAGAAATTTGAATTGCTTTCACTATCAAATGTCAGTAAATCACACTGTATATTGTCAATGTCATCTGTGATGTTAAAATTATCAAAAAATGCATCAAAATCTTCTGCCGTGCCTTTTTCCAATACACAGCATTCAACGTTACCATTTTCTTTTGTCGCTTTAGTCAGTGCACTTTTTGTACAGTTGGCACTACCATACAAGAAATATGTAGCATCTGGTGTTGTAAACCTGAAAACCTTACCATGATAAAATGCATTTGAATCATTACATTTATCAAAAGCAAAAATTGAAGTAATAAAACTATCGTTTTTGTGTTCTAATGGAAATTTACATTTCTTGTGCTGTAAATATAAATTGATTTTCGCTTCAGGGAAGCTCATATGCAACACTTCAAGAGCAAAAGCGTAGTTGTCATAATAAGGAACAGCAACATCAATTTCTGTTACATTATCAACTAGTTTTTCAACCTGTAATAATATGGATTCATTTAAGTTATGAAGCAAATGCAACTCACTATTTTCACTTGTTTTCCCATAGTACACCAAGTCTTTTATTTCATCAAATAATGCTTTATCCTGATTGAAAGAACGGTCATTGAGTTGCTCAAAAAATCTTATTGCAGAATTAATAACTTTTAAATTTTCAGGATGCTTATCGTTATAATCAAAAACATTGAAAATTTCACCATTTCTTAAATAACCGTTGATAGTAACATTTGCACTTGCAACAACTAATTTAGCTGAAGCCTGTCCTAAAAGAAGAATGAGTTTCGGGTGGAATGCTTCTTTTATTTCAATTGGATTAACAACGTATTTTTTACCAATGGATGTGTAATCAATTCCAGACAAAGCCTTATTAAGCTCATATGAGTCAACAAACAAAGAAACCTTCTTCACATTGTTTTCATATAAACGATTTAAAATAGACCTTTCAAAGAAACTTACATCAAAATTAAATGTAGTCATTAAGGCTATGTCATAAATTTTAGTGTTTGAAAATACATCAAGAATTCTATCCACCATATTAATTCTCCAACATATCCAAATCTTTCATCACTTGTATTAACTGTAATAATCTCAATCCTTTAAATCCGGGTTCAGCTAAATGTCCGGCTGGAACATACAAGTCATCTATTCTCTCGAAATAGAACCCATCTCGACCCTGTAACAGTTTTTCTCTTGCAACAGTTTCATGCCTTTTTACAATCCAATTTACCATTATGTATTGAATAAATTCGATAATTGGTTTGTCACTGTATTCGTCAACAAGCTTAATAAGACTGTTGATACTTACATCATCACCTTCATGCAAATAGTTTACATTCAATTCATCACGGTTAACAAAACGATTGTATAATGAGAGTAATATTTTCAATCCCGTTTCAATATTGGCACTACAATTTTTTGAAGCACCGCTACCGGTTGAAATCATTTTTTCTCTTTCTTCAAAATTGTAATTACACTTAGGCAACAGCGTGTTGAGCGGTTTATCGTAATCAATAGTCCACTCTGCTCCATTCGTACATCTTGTTACCCATTTTTGTAATGTAATTGAGTCCATTAATACACGAAGCATATACTTCCACATCAATTCAACTGCCATTGTTAAGTACTGACGACCAACTACAATTTCCCAATCATTTACGATTTCAGCAAGAGCTCCATCATATGATTTTGCTTCGCCACGAGGAGAAAAATAGTCAAACAGCACTCTTCTCATTTCATAAAGAGTAGGATTTGTAATACCATATTGGAAATATATGAATTTTATGTACTCACTTGATTTGATTAAATTTTCATTATTTAATCTTGCATTGTTTTTTGGTGTAAACAGTGCATCTTTCAAAAGCATTTTCACTTCGTCAAAACCATCAAGATTAAACTTTAATACCTGACCGAGTTCTTGTAGCACTGCCTTCGGTACTTCAACATTTTTCAGACGATAGTTCTTGTAATATTCTGTATTTTTTATGACTTGTTCAAATGCCAATGCCATTGGTTCACCAACTTCTTTGGTGAGTCTGGGAAAACTGAAGTGCGTTCCTTCTCCGTCCTCATCAGTTATGAATCCCATTGTTAAACAACCTGCGTTATAATACTGCATACCGCCGAATGCTGTTTTGAAGTATGTCCTGTCGTATGGATACATGGTAACCGATGTATCAGCAAGATTTTCAAGAGCTCTTGTTTTACCGACAAGATTGTATTGGTCGTTATCTGCAATAAGATTTGCCATGACCATAAAGTAGTCGTTTTTCTTTAAAAAGTTCTTATCAAAATCTGAAGATGTTTTGTTTTCAGTTTTATAATTCACATGATAATCATAGTAATTCCACACCATAAATGGCCAGTAGAACGCCCTTGGTGTAACAGTGTTTATAACTGGACACAAATCCGCCTGAATACCTGCAGTTGCACCTTCAATACCCAAGTTATCACGTGCAGTGAAAATATATCCTGTTTTATTCAATTTAGGTCCTTTAGCCATAAAAACACCTTCATGCACATTTATATAATTTATTATAGCAGTTTTTTTAGCACACAACAACAGTTTTATGCACGATACGTTTGAGTGTTGAAATACTAATAAAAACTATTATATCCTCATTAATTACGTTGACTATTTATGCGCTATGCGCTATAATTTGATATATCAAGGAGGTAATTGGAATGATTGATATTAAAGAAAAATCTTTAAGCGGTTATTCTTTTATAGATTTATTTGCAGGGCTCGGTGGTTTTAGAGTTGCACTTGAATCTCTTGGAGCTCATTGTGTATATTCAAACGAATGGGATAAATCTGCACAAGAAGTTTATGCAGATAATTTTGGTGATGTTCCTGATGGCGATATAACAAAAGTTGACGAAAACACTATACCTAACCATGATATTTTATGTGCTGGTTTCCCTTGCCAAGCCTTTTCTATAAGCGGTAAGCAGCGTGGGTTTGAAGATAGTCGAGGAACATTGTTTTTTGATGTAGCTAGAATAGTAAAAGCAAAAAAACCAAAAATTGTTTTTATGGAGAACGTTAAGAATTTCGCTTCCCATGATAATGGACGCACCTTAGAAGTTGTTAGAACAACTATGGAAGAACTTGGTTATACATTCAACCAAAAAGTATTAAGTGCTGTTGATTATGGAGTTCCTCAAAAAAGAGAAAGAATTTATATGGTTTGCTTTAGAAAAGATTTAAAGATTAAGTCTTTTTCATATCCTAAACCCTTTAAACTAACTCGACACGTTGAAGATTTTTTGATTGATGACGAAAAATTATTGAAGAAGTTATATGTTAATAGACCCGACACCTACTATAATAATACATGTGACAATGAATATAGCGATAAGCCAATACGATTAGGAATCGTTAACAAAGGTGGTCAGGGAGAAAGAATCTATAGCACCAAGGGAATTGCAATTACGTTATCTGCGTATGGTGGTGGTGTTTTTGCTAAAACCGGTGGTTTCCTTGTAAATGGTAAGCCTAGAAGATTACATCCAAGAGAATGTGCGAGAATTATGGGTTATCCTGATAGCTATAAGATTTGCAAGAATCAAAACCAAGCATACCAACAGTTTGGTAATTCAGTGGTGATTGATGTTTTACAGTACATTGCACAAGAAATAGGTGCTTCAGTAAAGGGGTTGCCACTCAGTGAATGAAATTGATTTTCGCATATGGCTATTAAAAAAAGAAACCAATAAAAAAGTTGTAAGTGATTTAGTTTCACGACTTAAGCGTATAGAAAAAGAAATAAATCACTGTGATATTGATTGCGAATACCACAGTGATAAATGTGAAAAGCTTCTTTCGTATTTTTATAAAAAAGGTCTTAATGCTCAAATGGAGACAATTGAAGCCTCGCTCCCAATCGGTAAATATCAGTTAAGCACCTATAAATATGCACTTAAGAAATACATTGCGTTTTTGGATGAATTTACTTTAAATAATCAATGAATTCTTCTTCAGTTAACCCTGTGTAATTATTTTTCAGCTGTATTGAAAAAATCACATTTGCGTTATATGTGTTAGATAGCTTTCTGATTTCATAAACATCATCACGCTGAGATATCATATATTCATAGCCGCCATATACAAAACGGATTCCATGCATATTACGAGTAGCGTTAACAAATAATTTATCACCTTGTGTATTGATAGATATAATAGAATCAAATTCGTCTTTTAGATATCTTGAAATTGCAGCAATCCTACTTTTACCAACACTACTTGACCCACTACGCTTGATTCGATATTTTGCTGAAACATTAAAGCATTCAGAAAAATCATCAACTCTTACAATTTTATAGTTATTTGTAATAAAGAATTCGGCTCCTTTATTTTTGTATGTTTGGATAATCCAATCTGCGAAGATTTCGGAGCCGTTAATCATGTCAATATCTTTTCCAGCAGTTCCAGCTTCACGAAACTCGTCAAAATCCTCATTCATGTATTCCATTATTCTTCTTGCAGAATCATTTATTCTATTAACGTTTAATGGACTATACTCAAACCTACCTGTAGCGATATTAGGTAGTAAAACAAATTGTCCACATTGGGCAGGACAGTGTTTTACATCAATATAAAACACACCTCTTCTTGTTACAACCTTTATATCGGGGATTGTTGAATCAGAACCACCTTCTTGTATAAACCTTGCATATGCACCAAAAGTATCATTCAAAAAGTCAGTGCAACTGCTTTCAAAATCTTGCCATATAGCCATAATAAACACTCCTTAAAAATTATTCGTTCAAAAATGACATAATAGATTTACCTATTGCTTCAATGACATCAACCGTCATTGCATTTCCTGATTGCATCAACAGATGTCTATCAGAAACAACACCCTTGACTTTGTCTGCATATTCCTTGGGAAAGCCCTGAAGCAAAAGTGCTTCGTAACCTGTCAGTTGATAAATCTCACCATCTCTAACATACAAAACACCATCACGTTGAGCCCTCAAGGTGGGACAACGACCGTCATAAATTCTTAAATCGTTCATTCTTGTATCAAGAATTTTGCCTTCCATTTTTCTTAAATCGTCAACAGTGTATTTGCCTTGGTTTACAGAATTGTTTAAATAATAATGTAAAATTGACAATCTTTCTTCGGTTGCAATATTGGTATCAATTAAAAAATTTGATAGCGGTTGTTTTTCAATATATTCAGGCCAAGCAAATTCCGAATAATTTAAGTTCAAATCTTTCCGAAAACCCACAAAATATACGCGTTGTCGCATTTGTGGTACTCTGTAATTTAAACTTGTAAGAACCCTGTAACTTGCAATATAACCAGCATCCAAAAGTTCTTCCATTATTCTTTTGATTGTTTTCCCACCATCATGTGTAACTAATCCTTTAACGTTTTCTAAAATGAAACATTTTGGTTTCATTTCTCGCATAATACGTGATAACTGAAAAATAATTTGCCCTCTGTCATCAGAAAAACCTTCTTGTCGTCCAATAACCGAAAAAGTTTGACATGGGAATCCAGCAATTAGTACATCAAAATCAGGTAGATTTTCCTTTCCTAATTTCTTTAAATTACCATAGTTAATATCGCCATCGGTATTATGCATAAGTTTATATGTTGTATCAGCGAGTCTACTAGTTTCTGAACGACCGACACACTTTAAACCTGCTTTTTCAAGTCCTAATCTGCCACCACCGATACCGGAACAAAAGTCAAAAAAAGTATGTATCATTTTATTTCTCCAATGGATAGTTCGGTTTATTTTCTAATAATATTGTATCACGAAATGATTAATTTTACAAGCTGAGCTATATGCTGCAGAGTACATAAAAACGGACTTTATGAAATAGCACCTACCACATTTCTGGCAGGTGCTGTATTTAAAAGTTAACTAATCTTGCATTGTGATATTCTATCATTGCTTTTGAGGGGAGAAATCTTTCTGGTAATGTTATACTCTGTCCTTCATATTTTTTAAAGAAATCATGAAATGCTTCCGATGTATATCTTTCTTTGGCATTTTTTGAAACTAAAATACGATAATCCGTGTCGATTGTAAAAATGCCATTATCAAAGGCCTCATGATGTAAAACATTCAATGAGAGTCCATTGCACGGATTCGTTCTTTCTGTTTGTGGGTCACTTTCACTCCACGGTTTTATATGTGCCGCAACAAGTAATGGTGTGGCATCCAGCCCCGTTATACAACACTTTCTATTATAAGCAGATAGAACTGCATTTCTGAAAAAGCCTTGATTTACACGTGCTCTCACAATTGATACTCTTGTTCCACCTACCGGCAACATATCTGCAGAAATGTCGTTGTTCATCAATTCTTGCATATATGGGATTCTATCTACGGTTTCAGCCAAAGCATCCATATTAAGGTGATATTCATCCCAAACAGCCTTGTCCAATTCACCGTCACAGGATATACTATGTATTCCTCTTTTAGCAAGATTCTCATCAAAACGTCCAAATCCGCCCATTTTTACGGAAACAGCATCAGGCGTACGACCAATCAGTTTTGATAACTCTATTACCTGTGGATGTTCTTTGTGTATCTGATTAAAAGGTATCTTACAATACAAAGCTAAAGCCAAGACAGTTTCATCTTTTTCCCAAGCATCATTTTGAGAGTTACAGTATTTAAAGAATGCAAAAAAGTATTTCAATGCAGCTTTTACATAGCCATTTTCCAAATATGACCTTTGACCTCGCCCTATCAAAAACAATAGAAAGCTTTTATAAAGATTACTATTTTTATTGCATATATCGTTTTCCAGACTCTTGATTTGAGAAACAGACTGAATATCAATTGCTGTTATCTTCAAATAATCACACAGATATTCTATAGCTTTTGCATAAGACCGTGCTTTTCCCGAATCTACACCCGGTGTTTTACAATAATCTTGAAATTGAAGGAAAAATTCTTGCATTACGTTTTCACACTCTCTATTTGCACTCTTTAAAGTCGTCACCAGTAATTATACCAGCAAAAAATTAAATATTCAACAACACCTACTACAAAAACTGATAGGCGTTGTTTTGTTATTTCATATACTCACAATGGTTGTAATTAACATTTTCTTTTGTAATTAGCGTTTTACTATTTTTGTCAATATAAATAATCTTACCGCCATCCATTTCGCACGGAGATATGTAATAAGAATCATTTGTTTCATAAATTATTGCACTATAACCATCATCTTTCTCAATTACACGAAACTCAGAAACCGATGCTGCTGACAAGCATCCGCTACCAAGCAATAATACTAGTTCTAAAATCGCCGTTACAGCAAATATAATCACTCATTGCCAGATTTGTTCATTTAGAGAATAAATCTTTTCACTTTTTCCTTGCTTTTTGCGTCTATTGTCTATTGTGTTAAATATTTGTTTTCCTTGTAAAAAAATGTATGCAGGAAATATCAATACTGCAATAATTGTCACTAACCAAAGAAGTGGTTGGTATTTATACGCTACATGTATAGTAAAAAAACATAAAATCAAACAAATAATAGCTAATCCTAATTGCCATTTCCCATTAAGTTTAGAAAACTGTTTGTAAAAGAAACCGTTAACAGCAACAATAAATAATGAAATTACAAAGTATATTGCCAGATTGTAAAAAGTATTTTTAGAGTCGATATTTATTGTTTCAGTTGGCAAATTCCAATAAATAACCTGTCCATAACGAAACATATAAATACCAAATCGAAGTAAAGCACTGAGCAGTGTTGCACAGGTAGTAATGATTAAAGTTAAAATTCCTGCATAATCTTTAATCCCGTTAAAATATTTATTGAGAAACGAAGAAATTATGCCTTTAGATTCTTCCATGTAATGACCTCCTTTTATTTGTTTTTATTATTATATCATTTTTTAACAGTACTTCAATCAATTGAGTGCATTCTTATATATTATTTAAGAAAAGCTACCTATAATTAAGCCATGTCAGATTTATTAAATCAAATAATATTTTTCATAGCAATCTACAATTGAAAACACCTATGATGTCAGAATCCTTTTTTCTTCATCACAAGTGTTTTCAGTCAACTATTTTTATTTCACATTGTTATTTATCCAATTTTCTAATGAATCTTTTCTCTTTGGAATTACAGGAACACCAAGCCCAGCAATATAAGTGCTTGTGCTTTCTGTTATTTTAATCGCAACCACAGGTTTCCCAATGCTAATTGCAAATTTTATTTCTTCAATTGACATACCAGTATTATTAGCTGGTCGATTTGAACATACTACCACACTTGCATAACGGATTTGCTTCTGAATTTGTGGGTCTACATTAAATCGTTTATCAATAGTGTCAAATGGCGAAACTGCTGGTACAGAATAATCTCTTACATCAAACTTAGTTCTGTCTAGCAATGTGCTAATTTCATTATAGTCATCGTTGTTCCAACGATGTGGGATAAATACATTAATACTCATTGTCCCTCTCCTTTTATAATTTATTTTTTGTTTTAAATTGTGCCCTTTTTGACCATATTCCAATAGTGTTGTCCCTGTGCTGTTAATTTGCATGATTTGTGATTTATTGCAGCATAATACATATGCTTCTCACCAACTGGAACTACTAAATTCAGTTTTACATATTTTTGTAAAATATCAAATACTGCTTCATGTTCTTTATTTACTTCCTTATTTTCCACCGCATGTTTATCTGGCTCATATGTAGGGTCCAGTTTAAGTTCGTCTTGTGGCTCGATAAAGATTTCAGTAATTCTACGTAATTCTGATATATCTATAGGTGGTGCGTTCTTGCGCAATGATACGAATGTTTTGATATTTGCTTTAAAAATTGGTCGTTGTTCCCATCCGCCAAGCGAACGGTCAATATAAGAATAAATACTACCCGGTGAAACTTCTCCAAGCAAATTCATTGCACCGCCATATAACGCTTCAATTAAAAGATTTGTAAATACACCATGACCATTTTTTTCAGATGAGTATTGATTTTCATCACATGCAGCAAGAATAGTGGTACCGTTATGCAAAACAGAATAATTCTTCATTTCATTTGAGCTGCCAGCGAATCCACTATGGCAACTATCAAGAATAATAACTTTGTTTTGTGCTTTCGATTGAGCGACAATTCCCATAACATCATCAAGTGATAACCCTTCATCAGCACGGTTAACTTCACTTGTGCAAAGATATCCGCCAAGATTGTCATACGAACCATGTCCGGCATAATAGAATACTGCAATTTCTGACTCATCTGCAAATAGTTCCTGAATAGCATCCTTTAATGCTGTTCTTGTAATATACGATGCTTCACTTGTTGCACACATAAGCTTCGTAGAAAAATTTAATGTTCCATCTCCGTTGCGTTCTAATGCGGCTTTTACACCATTTGCATCATTAACACAACCATGCAAATCAATTATATTTTCGTTTTCATAACTGTCAATTCCAACACATAAAGCTTTTCTCATATTTGATACCCCATCTAACAAAAAATTACTTTTGATAACGACAGAAGCATTATCATTATTTAAACATTTTTTTAAGTTCTTTTTCTAAATCCTTTAGTAAATCATTTTTTACATCTTCGATGTTAGCGTCAATTATGTGCTGATTTTTCTCAATTAATTCTTCTTTTGTAAATGTTGCTCCACAATCAGCACACTGCAATTTAGAATTATCTGGTGCAACGTCCAAATCATCAAACCCGTCTAATGATGAAAATTGGTCATTAGCACAAACCGGACAAAGCATTTTAATTTCTCTGCTATAATCTTTCACAATAAACTCACCTCCTGTTTATAAATTCCCTTATTATTTATATAATCGTAATTATTTACCTATTTGTGACAAAAAAATACATGTTTCTTGCTATTGACACTTGAATTGAGTTAAAATATCCCTACCGAATGAAAGGAGGATTGTAATCGGTTTGGGCGTAAAAATTTATTGAAACGGTGATTAAATAACACTTACATTTACGCAAATTTACAATTAAATAGGAGGTAATGATGATTACATCAGAACAGTATCGGCAGATACAGGAATGTAAAAGTGATGGGTTGACCATGGCGGAGACGGGTCGGCGGTTGCACATACCTGCGTCGGTGGTTCGGAACTGGTTGCGGAAATCGGAAGAAGATTTCTACAAGGCTATGCGTGGCACGGTGTATGATTTGGACAATTATCGTCAATACATCATTGAGTTGATTAAGGCTTGTCCTACAATCACCAACACCAATTTGATGACGCAGTTACGTGAGGAATTCGCTGATTTTGATGCCACCTACTCCACTTTCAACAGGTATGTGAAGAACCTGCGAGTTCAGGCGGGTTTGAGTCAACCGAAACGCATCCGTTGTATTCGTGATGACCAACCACCGGGGTATGAGGCACAGGTTGATTTTGGTGAGTACCGAATGCGAAACATGTACGGCAAGGAAACCAAGGTATATTTCTTCTGCATGGTGCTTTCGTACAGCCGAATGAAATTTGTGTACTTTTCACCGAAACCGTTCACCGCTAAAACCGCTATTGAGGCACACAAATATGCATTCAAGTATTTTGGTGGTCGACCACAGGTGATTATGTATGACCAAGACAAGGTTTTTGTTGTTGCTGAAAGTTACGGTAACCTCATTCTCGTTAAAGAGTTTGATGAATTCGTCAAGGATGTTGGTTACTCTCTTTTCATTTGCAAGGGACACGACCCTAACACCAAAGGCAGAGTTGAAAACACTGTGAATGTGGTCAAGCGTGGTTTTCTTGACGGAAGAACTTACTACGGAATTGACAGACTTAACTGTGACGCTCTCAACTGGCTTGACACCACGGGTAACAACATTGTCAACGATTACACCAAGCGTACACCGAAAGAATTGTTCCCCATTGACAACAAGGCTCTCGTTAAAGTTCGGTTTCAAGAAAAGCCCATTGTTCAAGTCCTTACAATGCACGCAGGATTCGTTGAATTCCGTGATAATCGTTATGAAATGCCACAGGAAAATCTTAATGATGGTGAAAGAATTCGCGTTGAATTGCAAGAGGACACTTTGCTTTTCTATGTAGCACTTACAAGCGATTTGATTTGCAAACACGCTCTTTGTAATGAGGTTGGTAGGACTATAAAACTACCGAGGGACAGAGTTCCACATCACAAAATCGAAACGGATATGCTTCGGTTTTACAAGGACAACCCACTTGCAATTGAGTTCATTGCACAGTTGAAAATTATGCGACCGAGATACATCAATAAGCAGTTGCAACTACTGAAAAAGGCATCTGTTTTTTATACGGAAGGTCAAATGGATTCAGCATTCGAGTATTGCATCGACACTTGTGAATGCACCACATTGGAACTGTTATCGTTCTTGATTTACAAGTAT
>JAZNTF010000067.1:0-3701 GCA_045591625.1 Candidatus Fimenecus sp. | reverse complement strand
TAATCACAGCAGAGGCAAAGGGTATTCCGTTAGCTCACGAAATGGCAAGACTTCAAAATAATCAGAAATATTTTGTGGCTCGTAAAAAGCCAAAGCTCTATATGACAGGAGTTTTTGAATCAACTGTAAATTCAATAACAACTGAAGGTGAACAGAAGCTTTATCTCGACATAGCTGATGCTGAACTTATGAAAGGAAAGAAAATTCTTATTGTTGACGATGTAGTTTCTCTTGGCGAATCACTCAAAGCAGTTGAAAAGCTTGTTAATGATGCCGGTGGAATTGTTTGTGGCAGAATGTTTATTCTTGCTGAAGGTGATGCTGCAAAGCGTGATGATATCATCTATCTTGAAAGATTACCTTTATTTACAAAAGACGGCAAGGAATTATAATATTTTATGGGATGTCGCTCGGCATCCCATTTTCTTTATAATAACAGCAATATAATCAAATAAAAAAAAAGCGGGAATATCCCGCTTTCTTTTGTTATACAGTGATTGTATTTTTTAGTGTTTCGCCCCTCTTTGCATAAGGACTATACGAAATTACTTTAACTGTATAATTACCTGAATCAAGTTCTCCAAGATTCACTGTTACATCATCGTGAGTAGCTCTTACATATTCTGAAATAACTGTCTTTTCGTAAACAGTTTTATTCTTCTCATTCTTTACAGTTATTTTATAATTTTCTGCATAATAATAGCCTTTTGCTTCAGGGAAAGAAATGATAGTTTCTCCGTTATCATTAATGCTACTTGTTATAATTGAATTTTCAGGGAATTCAGGCGCAGTATCAAGATATTCCTGCTTGTGCCAGTTATATGTACGCTTTGATGAATCACTTAAATCTGTAAAATAATAATCAATATTGTCAAAGAAAATTCTGTTCTCTGCATCATAGAGTTTCATACTCACATTGCCGTCTTTGTCCACTTCAACAATCCATGCACCACCTGATTTGCCGGGTGCATCCTGGTCACCCTCAACATAATTAAGGTTTCCCATAAATGCTGATAATGAACCACAACCAATTGCAGTAAATTCACCCTGCCATACACTTCTTGGGTCACTTGCAGCATAGTGTGAATGTCCTGAGAAATCAACAACCTGCGGATATTTGCTCAACACAGTTCTCAAATCAATATCACCCCAGTTAACACTTCCGTAAACTGTTAAAAGAGGATGTGGATGCTGATACACGAAAATTGGTTTATCAGGGTCTTCATTTGTAGCATTGCGAAGTCTTTCGTCAAGCCACTCCATCTTACCACTAAAGCTCTTACCGTCATCATCATAAGAAACGCCGATAAAATGATAGCCGTTGATTACAATATCAGTATCAACATCTTCGTTAACATATTTCTTGAAAACATCATATCCCACACTTGCATCAACATCACGATAATCAATAAATTCGTGATTTCCTAAAATTGTAAGTAATTGTGTTTCAGATTTCATATTTTCTGCAACAATTTTATTGTACATCTGATACTCTTTTTCAGCACCACCACCTGTAAAATCACCTGCAACTATAACTGCATCTAATTTCTTATACTCGGAATCTGCCGAATATTTATAGACATCCTTGAACATATTGGCAAATTTAGTTGCCACTTCCTGATTTTCCTCACCGTCAAGATGAATATCTGAACAAGCTACAAAACGAAGAATAGGAACAAAATCGTCAGGAGTTTTCACCTCTTCTCCCTTCATTCCACTTTGAACACCTGTGATTAAGAATACCACACTCAAAAGTGATGAAATAACTTTAAAGATTAATTGTGATAATAAATTGGACATATTTATCGCCATCCTTTTTTTACATTAAGTTAAGTGCAAATTTAACTTGGGACATTTTTTTCTTACGAGCAATTGAGCTCTTTTGTTTTTTTGTGAAATCTTCCTTGAAATCAAGATTATCTCCATTAATTTCATTAATTGTACCGTCATCTGATACACTGAAAATAGTGTATTTAAGGTGAGCTGCTTCATCCTCATAAAAAACAGCAAAATTGCCGTCAGATAATTCTGTAAGACAAGAATAAGCAAAAAAGCCCTTTACAAGATGATATTTACTAATCCAGGTTACATCACCATTATCCTCAGTATAACCAACACGGAGAATACCATCAGCTCTTGCAAGAAGATTGCCGCCTGCAGAGCAAAGAATCATCTGTTTTCCATTGATTTTTCTGGAGGTTTCCATAAGTGAAACCATACAGTTTTTTGTACCTTCAAGAGCTCGGTCAGCACGGAAAGTAGTCCAAGTCACACCACCATCGGTGCTATCTGCATAAGCTATGTAGTTACTTAAATTTCTTGCATAAATTCGAAGAGCTTTATAATTTTTACCCTCAATTTTCACAAGCTGTGCTTCACTTGTTTTCTGAATACCTGATTTTATTTTTATTTTATTACTTCTGTGCCACGTAGCACCATTATCGTCAGTATAAACAACACTTGCGTTCTCAAAAATAGGGTCCTTGAAAAGTCCGTTATTATCATAAACACAGAAAAGGATTCTCTCTTTTCCATTATGCTTAATTACCATTCCCCTACCCGGACCTACACCTAAGAAAGACTCTTTATCACTTTTAACCTGTTCGGAAATAATCATCGGATGACTCCAGGTTTTACCGTTATCATCACTGTATCGCAACCAAAGGTATGTTGTTTTATAGCATTTCAATTCAGCAGCACTATAAAAAATATTCTGTTGAACTTCAACTCCCTCAGAGCCCTTCTGTCGGGTATACAGAGCTTCACCGTTTTTATAAATACGAAATTCTCTGTCTATAGAATATTCAGTAATTTTTGAATCCGCCCTTGTATAAACAGGAGCAAAATCACCATCATATTCACCTACATAATAGGCAAATGAGCTTAATTTATCACTATTTTTTCCACTTGTAAGGAGAAGACGCTTTTTACCATCAATTTCCTCATATCCTGTACCAGTCTTGCACTGTAAATATCCGCATTCCGATGGTTGAGCATCAGCAAGAATAAAAATTCTTCCACTTTCTGATTGTGCAATGGCTGAGTCAATAAATGATGCACTGTCTTTTGATGTAACAGTATCGGCATAATCATCAAAATAATTAACCATCGTATATTGCCAATCGGTATATCCCTTTTCTGAAACTGCTACTGCAATATCAATATTATTAGGCGAATCGGAACCGTGTCCATATCGAATATCCGCACCTGCCATAACACTTCCGTCATTGAGAGTATAAAGAGCAGGAATACGATTACACTCGGAGCCAAACTCCTTATTATCAAAAATTTGGTCATATAAAACTTTTGAAGCCATATTTTTCTCCTTATTAAAAGTAATTTTTTCTGTATTTATAATACCAAAAGCTGAATACATTGTAAATGTTTTATTTGAATTTTGCACTTTATTATATCATATTTTCACCATTGTTTTCAACTTTTATTTAGTACATATCATTCCTACATTTTTATTATAAAAACAATTTGCAATATCAAAACAGACTATGCAAATTCTGTAAGAATTAGTTTTATCTTGTAAATAATCATATTCTGTGTTATAATTTCATTAATCTAATTAAGGAGTGATTATTATGTTTAAAAAATACATTTCTGTCTTTCTTGTAGTAGTATCTGTGCTTCTTGTAATGACTTCTTGCGCAAAAAAAGAAAATACTGAAACTACCACAAATCCTGAAGTTGAA
>JAZNTF010000066.1:0-12085 GCA_045591625.1 Candidatus Fimenecus sp. | reverse complement strand
CATAGCACATATAAAGGGTGCGAAAAGAAATATAAAATCACTTAAAATGCTTGGTGATATAGGTTCAATATTACAGCTTTTTGGAATCTACTATCTTGTATTAAGCCTTGTGGTAAATCCTGAAGTGTTCAGTTTTTCACTTGTAATAAGCGGTATTCCCGTGGGTACAGTTGCACTTATCCTTATAGGGTTAGGCTTCCTATTAAGTTTTGTATTTTCAAATTACGAAGGAAACATTGTAAAATCTATACTTGCAAGTCTTACAAATATTGTTTCTGTCTTGCTTGGTGTAGTTAATGTTTTCTCGGATATAGTTTCCTATATACGACTTTGGGCCGTCGGACTTGCAGGTGCTGCTATTGCTGCCACTGTAAATGAATTGGCAGGACCACTGCTTGGAAACTTCTTATTTATGATTATTGCGATTGTCCTTTTAGTATTTGGTCACGGACTTAATATGATATTAAATGTCCTGTCCGTTATCGTTCACGGTATAAGACTTAATACATTAGAATTTTCATCGCATCTTGATATGTCCTGGAGTGGACATAAATTTAAACCATTTAATGAACAAATAGATTAAATCACAAAGGAGAATAATTATGAATTTCGGATTATTAGGAACATCTTTGGCAATGGGTATTGCTGCAATTGGTTCTGCAATCGGTATCGGTATTGCCGGTCAGGCATCAATTGGTGCTTGGAAAAAATGCTATATGAGTAATAAGGCTGCACCGTTTATTCTTACAGTTTTTGCTGGTGCACCTCTTACACAGACAATTTACGGTTTTCTTTTGATGCAACAGATGAAATCTTCAGATGCAGACCCTGCATTCTTAATTGGTCTTGGTATTGCATCAGGTCTTGCAATGGCTTTCTCTGCAGTATTCCAGGGTAAAGCAGGTGCAGCAGGTGCAGATGCATTGGCTGAAACCGGAAAGGGCTTCTCACAGTATATTACAGTCGTAGGTCTCTGCGAAACGGTTGCTTTGTTTGCGCTCGTTTTCAGCATGGTAGCACTCGGATAAAATAAAAGTATAGTTGATAAACTAAAAAAGCGTTGCAAAAGGGAGTGGAGATTCCCAAATGCAACGCTTAGTTCTTTTATGTGGCTTAAATGCTACGATTTTTGCCGTAAAACAACGATACCACTATCAATTAGTTGTTGATTTAAGCTTTTCTGTTTGGTATAATTTTATTATTAATGTAAAAGGGAAAGAATGGTAATGAAAACTATACTTGAAGCACCAATAAATATACATAATAGAAAAGTTCACAACAGAGTTGTTTTTCAGCCTATGGAGGGTTGTGACGGAACCGAAAACGGTGGAATTGGCGAACTTACTCGTCGCAGATATTTGCGTTTTGCAGAGGGTGGAGCAGGTGTTATTTGGTTTGAGGCAACTGCTGTTTCTCCTGAGGGCAGAGCAAACCCACGCCAACTTTACATAAATGACGAAACTGTAGAAAGTTTTCAGTACCTTGTAACAGAAATCAAGCAAACAGCACTTGATACGTGTGGTTTTGAGCCTTTAATTATTGTTCAACTTACTCATAGCGGTCGTTTCAGTAACCCTAACGGCACACCTGAACCTATTGTGGCTTATCGAAACAGCCTTTGGGAGAAAGACAAAGAAAACCAGCCATATATAATCGCAACTGACGGTTACTGCAAAACCATTCCAGAGAAATATGCAAAGGCTTCAAAACTAGCCTTGCAAGCAGGCTTTGACGGAATTGACATAAAATGTTGTCACGGCTATCTTTTCAACGAGTTCTTAAGTGCTAAAGACCGTGATGGTATTTATGGTGGAAGTCTTGAAAATCGTACAAGACTCTATTTTGAGTGCATTGATGCTGTTAAAGAAAGCGTTGGTGATAGTATGATTGTTACCACAAGACTTAATGCTTGTGACTGTTTCCCTTATCCTTATGGTTACGGTGTTGACGAAAACAATAACATTGATTTAAGTGAAACAAAAATAATAATAGAAAACCTTGAGAAAAAAGGCGTAGAGTTAATCGACATTACTCTTGGCAACCCGTACCTTATTCCTCACATCAATCGTCCTTGTATAAATTCTCCCGAAGATGGAAATATGGGACTTAAAAGAATTTATGATGTAACAAAAGAGTTGAAAAATAGTTTTCCAAATATGAAAATCGTGTCCTCCGGACTTACATTCTCGGGTGTAAATGCAATTGAATATGCTGAGAAAGTAATAGAGGATGGCGTGGCAGATTTTGCAGGATTTGGCAGAATGACTTTTGCATATCCCATGTTTTACAGAGATTATCTTGAAAATGGTAAACTCGATAAAAGCAAAGTGTGCTTGAAATGCAGTAAATGTTCCGAACTTATGAGAAACGGTACAGTTTCAGGATGTCCCATAAGAGATACCGAAACATATATGCCTTATTACAACAAATATGTGCTCAAAAAGTGAATTTGAGGTGAAAAGAATGGTAGCAGTAATCACAGGCGGAAGCCGTGGAATAGGACTTGGAATTGCAAAAGAACTTTTAAAAGAAGATTTTACAGTTATTCTCACTTCTCGAAATGAAAGTGAGGAAGTCACAGAACTAAAAGCAAAGTATATGGGTAAAGTATATTTTGTTTCTTGTGATATTTCAAAGGAAGAAGATATTGATAACCTTGTGTCATTCGTTGAGGAAAAATTTGGCACAATCGACTTGCTTGTGAATAATGCAGGCGTTGCACCGAAAGAGAGAAAAGATATTCTCACAATTACAGGTGACGATTTCGACTTTGTTATGGATATAAACCTTAAAGGTACATTTTTCGTGACACAAAGGCTTGTACCATTTCTTAAAAAGAATGAAAAATCAAGAATTGTAAATATTTCTTCAATGTCCGCTTATACTGCCTCTGTTAATCGTGGCGAATACTGTATTTCAAAAGCGGGAATTTCGATGATTACCAAACTTTTTGCCACTCGTCTTGCAGAATATGGTATTAGCGTTCTTGAAATAAGACCGGGAATAATTGAAACGGATATGACCGCAAAGGTTAAAGAAAAGTATGAGAAACTGATAGATGAGGGTATTACACCAATTAGACGTATGGGAAAACCCGAGGACATAGGCAAATGTGTCCTCAGTATTGCAAAAGGAAATTTTGATTTTTGTACAGGCACGGTAATCGACTGTGACGGCGGATTTAATGTGAGATGTTTATGAGAAGGATTTATGATGCAATAATAATCGGAAGCGGTGCGGCGGCATATAGCGTTGCAGACTGGCTTTACAAAGAGAATATAGAGAATATTGCAATAGTTACGGAAAATCGACTTAGCGGAACATCACGAAATACCGGTAGCGACAAGCAAACTTACTATAAACTGTCTATGGATGGTAAAACCCTTGACAGTCCGTATAAAATGGCTTCGGACATTTGTGAGTCAGGGTGTGCCGACGGCGAAAAGATGTATTTACAAGCAGTTAACAGTATCCGTTGCTTTTTGCGACTTTGCGATTACGGTGTGAATTTCCCAACGGACGAATTCGGTGGTTATCCGGGTTACAAAACCGACCACGATAACACAGTACGAGCAACTTCCGTAGGGCCGTTAACATCAAAAGTGATGACTGAAAAGCTTGAAAAAAGAGTTCTTGAAAATAATAAAACCACTCTTTTTGACAATAGACAAGTGGTTGAGATAATTACTCATAATGACTATGTAGCAGGTGTGGTTGTGCTGAATACCGAAACAAATGAGTTTGAAGTTATCTCATCTAAAAATGTAATTTGTGCCACAGGTGCACCTGCCTGTATTTATGAAAATTCTGTTTATCCCAAGTCACAACACGGAATGACAGGTATAATGCTCAAAGCTGGTGTGAGCCTTTGCAATTTTTCACAGTGGCAGTACGGTATGGCATCAACTGATTTTCGTTGGAATGTGTCAGGCAGTTTTATGCAGGTTATCCCAAGATTTGTAAGCATTGATGAACAGGGAAATGAGAGAGAGTTTTTACGGGATTACTTTGAAAATTCTGCCGAGATCTATAACAATGTTTTTCTTAAAGGCTATCAATGGCCATTCAGTTTTGAGAGAATTGATAAGTCATCAAAGGTAGATATTGCCGTACATAACGAAACAAAAAAAGGGAGAAAAGTTTATCTTGATTACACTAAAAATCCAAAAGACTTTTCCTTTGATTTGCTTTGTGATGAGGCAAAAGAGTATCTGTTAAAGAACAATGCAACAGGAGATACACCTATTGAAAGACTATATAAACTTAATATCAAAGCAATAGATGTTTACGCAAGACAAAATATAGATTTATATACAGAAAAGTTGAGGATTGCCGTTTGTGCCCAGCATAATAACGGCGGTGTGAATACGGATAACAATTACGAAACTGATATAAAAGGACTTTATGTAATCGGTGAGGCGGCAGGCACATTTGGTCTTGCTCGTCCCGGTGGAACAGCACTTAATGACACCCAAGTTAGCGGTCTTTTATGTGCACGTCATATTAAATCAAAAAATACTTATTATGATTATGAAGAAATCATAAAGGACGTTGAAAATCAATTTAAGGATTATAAGAAATCCTTCACAACAGATTTGAATATAGATTATTCATACATAAGCGCAAAAATGAGTAAGTTCGCTGCATTTTTGCGAGATAAAGAAGAATGTGAAAATCTGCTTTTGGAAATCAGCGGTATTTTAAACGATTTTCCATACAAGCATCGTAATTTAAGCCAGTATTATTATGACTTAGATATGCTGATAAGTTCCAAGGCGCTTCTTGAAACAATTCTCAGTGAAATGACAAAAACAGGGAGCCGAGGCGGTGCGGTTTTCATGTCTGGCGGTGAAGTTATTCAAGAGAACAAAGAATACAGAGATTATCTTACAATTACTGATAATGGCAAGGTTGTATTTAAAAAGGTGACAGCAGTTCCTACTGCCTGTGAGCCTTTTGAAAAATATTTAAGCAATATTGATGAGAACAGGTTATAAGGGAAGGTGTATGAAAAATGAGAAAAAGTTTTGATATTAAAAGAGCAACAAATCGAGAAATTCTTGCTTTCTCACTTTTGCCGTTAGGCATATTTTTCATTGACTGCACGGTTTATACAGTTATAAATTTCTATATGACAGATGTTTTAAAGCTCAGTATGGGACTTGTTTCAATTGTGCTTTTAGGAACAAAAGCTTGGGATGCAATCAATGACCCGATTATGGGACAAATAGTAGAACGAACAAGAACAAAATGGGGCAAATGTCGTCCTTATCTTTTGTGGGTTCCTGTTCCTTTAGCAATAACAACTGCCCTTTTGTTTTTGCCGATTCAGTTTCCTGAGTCATGGAATATCATAGCAAAAGACGGAACAAATTTAGGTAACGCAGGTAACTTCATTTTCATGCTTATTATGTATATGGTTTACATAACTGCATATACAGCCATTGAAATTCCTCGTAATAGCCTTAATCCTCTTGTTTTTCCTCAAAAAGACCAGCGAGTTAAAGCAGTTTCTATTTCAAGCACAATAGGCTCATTGGGAACAATTCTTCCGTCTGTTCTTATTTGGACAATGGCGGGTCTTTTAGGTAACGGCAAAAAAGATATGACCGATATGGGATATTTTTATTCAGCACTCATATTCGCTGTGTTTGGTGCTGCTGTTATTATGGTGTCTTTCTTTGGAATGAAAGAAAAAGTTTACATTCCACCCAAGAAAGAAAAGTCATCAAAAAATATTAAGGTTATATTAAAAGATAAAAGAATATTGATGCTTTTAATTGCATCATTTTTTAACGGAATTATAAATATCGGTGCGATTTTCCTTTCATATTTCGCAAGATGGAACTGTATTGGTATTTTACCAATGGATAAAATCAATAATTTTATCTTTGAACTTGTAGGCAAAAACCCGCAAATTGACGCTGTGGCAATTTTACCCACATTGTTGTCAATCACAAGTGGTATCTCATATATGCTTTCAATGCTTATCGTTCCTAAATTCCTTAAAAAAATGAGTAAAAAGACATTGTGGATATGGATGTCGTTGATAGGTGCCGCGGCAAATGTAGTAGTATATATTATCGGAATTTATCTTGTGCCATACAACACAGTTGCAGGTTTTGTAATATATGCAGTACTTAGATTCTTCACTAATTTCCCTGTTGGTATGAGTACGGTGCTTTTGGTTTCAATTATCGCTGATGTTACAGATAGTATTGAAATGGAAAAAGGTGACCGACTTGAAGCAACCGTATATTCATTTAAAGGTCTGCTTTATAAATTCTCAGCAGCGCTCTTTAATGTAGTTGTTCTTCAGGTAATCGATTTCCTTGGATACAACGCAGAAAAGCTTGAAATAATCACCGAAAACGTAACAAAGCCTTTAATCCAATCAACCTTACAGCCAAATATCATTGATGGTGTAAATTATACTGCGTTGCTTAACGGAATTTTCTTTATGCTCACTGCTATGGGTGCAATAGGCCTTGTTTTACAGGCGATTCCGATGTTCTTCTTCAAGTTTGACGAGAATGAAATGGAAGAAAAACTTATAGTTTACCGTAAACAAAAAGAGGCAGAAAAAGAACAGGAACTTTCACAAGCCGCATCAGTTTAAAGGTGGATACATAAATGAGCAGTTTTAAAATAGGTGTGGCAAGTGTCACATTCCGCAATAAAACAGTTGAAGAAATAGTCGAAATCTGCAAAAAAGCAAAGGTTGGATTTATTGAATGGGGCTCAGACGTCCACGTTAAGACAGCAGAAGACGCTAAAAAAGCAAAATCTCTTTGTGATGAGGCAAATATAAAAATCAGTTCCTATGGCAGTTATTATTCAGTTGGCACTGGTGAGCATTCTCAATGGGAAAAGCTTTGCGAAAATGCAAGTGTTATGGGAGCTTCTTCCATAAGAGTTTGGCTTGGCAAAAAAGACAGCGAAAAGACAAGTGAAGAAGCATACAAAAATATACTTTCTGACTGTCAAAAAATTTGTGATATAGCAAAGAAATACGGGCTTTTAGTATGTCCTGAGTGTCACGATAATACTTTTAACAATAACACGGATGCAATTATAAAATTCAAAAACGATTTAAACAGAGATAATTTCAAAACATATTTCCAGTCAAGGTATTTCAGAATGGAATATGACCTTGACAGGATAGATAGGACTTTTGATTTTATCGAAAATGTCCATGTGTCATATTCTGACCTGATTCGTGAACAGTTATTTCGTAAGAAGGATAAAAACTACCTTGATAAACTGCTTAAAAAGTTTATATCAAAGGAATATAAAGGCATTGTAATCCTTGAATTTACAAAGAATTCAAGCGAAAAATCCTTTATTGAAGATATTAAGAAATTAAAAAGCTATTGAAGGTGATTTCAATGAAAATCGCATTGTTTGGCTCAAGTCAATATAATTTTTCAAGAGTATATACCGATAAGGTAATAAAAAAACTATCAGGTTTGGGCGAACTTTCACCGAGAATAAGTAAAAGCAATATAAAAGAGAATACAGAATTTTTAAAGGATTGTGAAATCGCTTTTTCAACTTGGGGAATGCCACATTTTTCTGAAGAAGAAATAAAAAAATATATGCCAAACCTCAAAGTGCTATTTTACGGTGCAGGTTCGGTTCAAGCCTTTGCAAGACCTTTTATTAATTGCGGTGTGAGGGTGTTCAGTGCATTCTCTGCAAATGCTGTTCCTGTTGCGGAATATACATTTTCTCAAATCGTACTTGCGACAAAAGGGTATTATCAGTCAGCAAAAAGATTTAAAATTGCTTTTCCCTTATCGGTAAAATATGGTAACAGTACACCAGGAAATTTTGAAACGAAAATCGGTCTTGTGGGACTTGGTGCAATCGGCAGTATGGTTGCTGAAAGGCTTAAGACTATCGATGTTGAGGTTTTAGCTTATGACCCCTTTGTAAGCGAAGAAAAAGCAGAAAAACTCGGTGTTAAACTCGTATCTCTTGAAACTCTGTTTAAAGAATGTGATGTAATCAGCAATCACCTTGCAAACAAAAAGGAACTTACCAATATCTTTGACAACAAGTATTTTAAACTTATGAAAAAGTATTCTGTGTTCATAAATACCGGCAGAGGCGGTCAGGTTAATGAATGGGCATTGGCAAAAAGTCTTATTTTGCATCCGTCACGAACTGCACTTCTTGATGTGCTTAAAAGAGAGTATTTCCCATATATAAACCCACTGTTTTGGTGTCCGAATGCAATAATCACGCCACATATTGCAGGTAGTATGGGCAAGGAAACACAGCGAATGGCTTATTATATGATTGAACAGTTTGAAAATTATCTTAATGGCATAGATATGCAGTATGAAGTGACAGCAGAAATGCTTGACATAATGGCATAGAGAAAGGCGGTAATTTTATGAATTTTAACAAAGCACTTGAACAATACACAGCAGAACCGACCATAGAAAAAGCAAAACACCTTGCGCAACAGTTAACAAGCGAAATGACTGTTAAAGAGAAAATTCGTATGCTGCAGGGCCACGCAATGGGCGTTACCGTAAAAAACACTCTCACCAAGGGTAGATATTATAATGGTGAGGCATATCCTGCAGGTGGTTGTAAAAGACTTGGTATTCCGCCTGTACTCTTTACCGATGGTCCAAGGGGAATTGTTATGGGTAAATGTACGTGTTTTCCTGTTTCAATGCTTCGTGGTGCTACTTTTGATGACGAACTTGAATATAAAGTCGGCGAAGTTTTCGCAAAAGAGGCGAGTGCTCTCGGTGCAAATCTTTTTGCAGGTGTGTGTATAAATCTTCTTCGTAACCCAATGTGGGGACGTGCCCAGGAAACTTATGGCGAAGACCCGTATCTTCTTTCAAAAATGGGTGAGGCACTGACTTGTGCTATGCAGGATAACGGTATAATCGCTTGTCCAAAGCATTATGCCCTTAACAGTATCGAGGACTTGCGTTTTTCAGTTGATGCAAAGGTGGATGAGCGTACTTTGCACGAGGTTTATCTTCCGCATTTCAAAAAATGTATTGATGCGGGTGCTATGTCCATAATGGGTGCTTACAATAAGGTTAATGGAACATATTGTTGTGAAAATAAAGAATTACTTATTGATATTTTAAGAGATAAATGGAACTTTGAGGGTTTTTCACTTTCCGATTTCTTCTACGGAATTTATGACGGTGCAAGAAGTCTTAAAGCAGGTATGGATGTTGAAATGCCATATACTTTCCGTTATGCCTTCTTAAATAGCGAACTTAAAAAAGGCAATATCACCGAAAAGGATATTGATACAAGTGTTCAAAGAGTTCTTGTGGCTCTTATCACAACTTTACCTAAACATAAAAAACAGCCAAAGTCAGTTGTTATGTCAAAAGAGCATACAGATTTGGCACGTAAAGTTGCAGGTAAAGGTACTGTTCTTCTCAAGAACAATAAAAATGTGCTTCCTGTTCCGCAGGGTAAGAAAATCGCATTAGTCGGCAGATATGCAAACAAGGTGAATGTGGGTGACCACGGTAGCAGTAACGTTTTCAGCCCATATTCAGTTACTGCATACGAGGGCATGAAAGCTCGTTTTGGCAGTGATTATGTGACTGTTTATAACGGTTGTGATACAAAAAAGGCAATTGATACCGCAAAGGACTGCGAATATATTGTTGTATGTGTTGGCAGCGACTGGCTTCAAGAGGGCGAATATCTTGTAAACCTTGGCAACATTAAGAAAAAGCCAAAGGGTTCGGGTGGCGACCGTGCAAATCTCAGGATTCCACCTGAAGATGTTAAGCTCATTAAAGCAGTTGCAAAACTCGGTAAAAAACTCATTGTCAACATTATGGGTGGCAGTGCTTATGTAATAAACGAGTGGCTTAGTGATGCTGACGCAATTCTTTTCTCATTTTACAGCGGACTTGAGGGTGGTAATGCTCTTGCAGATGTATTGAGTGGTGACGTAAACCCTGGTGGTAAATTGCCATTTACAATAGCAAAAAGTGAAAATGATTATCCGTCATTCTTGCATATCGGAAGTAAAGAAAAAGAAATAGAATACGGTTATTATCATGGTTATACGCTACTTGACAAAAAGAATATCCAACCTGAATATCCCTTTGGTTTTGGTCTTTCATATACAAATTTTGAAATATCAAACACAACAATTTCGCAGAATAGCGATAATGTAAAAATTACTGTTGATGTTCAAAATATAGGTACTGTTGACGGTGACGAAGTTGTTCAAGTTTATGTCGCAAGTGAAAACACTGAACAAGACCGTCCTGTAAAACTTCTCAAAGGCTTTAAACGTGTAAGTGTCAAGGCAGGCGGAATTGTAACAGCTGAAATAAGTTTCTGTCTTGACGACATTAAGTTTTATAATCCCGAAAAAACAGATTGGGAACTTGATAAGTGCTATAATGTATTTGTGGGTAACAGTAGCAGTGATGTTACATCTATCGGTAAATTGGAATTTTAAGAGGTGTAAAAATGAAAACAAGTCCTTATTCACCCGACAAATTTATGACGAGACTTTATGATAATATTGTTTCAAGCCCTTATGAACAAGTGAATAATGAACAAGAAGTTTTTACAGTGAGTGAGGAAACTAAAGCAAAGGCAAAATCTTTATTTAACCTTGATAAAATTCCAAACAAAACAACACAGTTTAATTTGGTAGCTGTGGGTAAAACACTTGAATACGATAGCTACACCTTGCAGAAATATTCGGTTGAAATTTGCCAGGGGCTTAATATGGCAGTCTTTATACTCACACCTAAAAAGATAGAAAAAACTGCTCCTGGTGTGGTTGCCCTTTGCGGACACGGTTATGGTGTTAGGCACATTCTTAACATCAGCAAAAAAGGTAACAAAAAAATCTTGCCTTATATTGATAACTACCAAAAGAATTTTGCAGTAGAACTTGCAAAACGTGGTTGTGTGGTAGTAGCACCTGAACTTTTTGGCTTTGGTGAGGCAAGACTAAATAAAGACTTAATCAAACCATTTTATATAAGTTCCTGTGACGAACTTTCTCACCACTTGTTGCCATACGGCTTAACCATTGCATCTATGCGAGTGTATCAGGCTCTTGTTTGTGCAGAAATTCTGTTGCAACAAACAAATGCTGACAAAGATAAACTTTCCTGTATGGGCATTTCGGGTGGAGGACTGACTGCTCTTTATGCATCAGTTCTTGATGAGAGAATAAAGAAAATTGTAATCAGCGGATATGTAAATACTTTCCGTGACAGTATTCTTTCTCGTTGGCATTGTCCTGATAATTATATTCCCGACATTTTAAATGTTGGCGAGATTTATGACTTTGCCTGTGCATTAGCACCTCGCCAGTTGCTTATTGAATCGGGTACAAAAGATAAACTTTTCCCAATTACAGCCAGTAAAAAAGCCCATGAAAACATAAAAAGAATTTATGCTCTCATGGGTGCTGAAAATAATTTGCATATTGATATTTTTGACGGAAAACACTCTGTCAGCGGAAAAAAGTCCTTTGATTTTCTCTCGAAATAGTTGAAAAATAACCGCATGGTTTTTGCCATACGGTTATTTTTCATTCTGTTATAGGTTCAAGTGAAACAATAATCTTTGCACTTTTAACATCTTTTAAATGAACTGTCAGTTTGTTTATATCAGAATAATCTGCATCATATTCGTATTTGCCTTTCAGCGAAACAGCAGGCATAACAGAAAACTCACCGTCTTGGTGCAGTGTGGCTTTCATCTGCTTATCATTTATGGTAAGAATTGCAGATTTACCGTCATCGCTGATGTTAATGTCAGCTTTTGTATGCATAAACCAATAAATATCACTTTTCACAAGACAATTTATGTGGTCTGTAATTTGAAGTGAGTTGTTGTTATAAAACTCAAATTCTCTAATGACCTTTTTGGCACCGTTCATTCGGTAAGCGTCTGTCATATCAAGAACAGCTTCACCGCCATTTTTTGTGGCTTCAAAAGAAGTAAAATCGCATTCTGCCAAAACATATTGGTCGTCAAGTGTGGAGTTAGGATTAATAACCAATGTATTTTGTCCCTCTGCGCGTTTGCAATAATTTTTCCATCTGCCACC
>JAZNTF010000065.1:0-20539 GCA_045591625.1 Candidatus Fimenecus sp. | reverse complement strand
CACCCGCACCCGTGCCTGCCCGATAGTTTATATGTTATTTGCGGTCGGGCACAGAGACCCGACCCTACAAGGTTTCTGGAACATATCAAGTATCCCGACAAACTCCGATTTATCGGATAAATACGCCTTTATGTATATTGCTTTATTTTTTACCAAAAATAAAATCGGTGATGAAAATGAATAAAGAAAACAAAAACTATATAAACCAATTGGAAGAAAGCGTAACATATATCCCCGACAATCCTGAAACCCCGTCCGAAATGTTGAACAAGTACGGCACTTATGAAATTCAACCAACCGGAGAGACCGACAACGAATTCCCTACAATTTCACAAGGACTACCAATGTCCGCAAAAAAGCCCACGACCAAGCCTATAAAGCACTCAAAAGAAAGTTCTGTTTAAAATTATTTAATTTTTTTCAAAAAAATGCTTGACAGTGTCGATTTCCTTTGATATAATGACTCTTGCGTTCGAGAGAACGACCGATATGCGAGAGTGGCGGAATCGGCAGACGCGCACGTTTGAGGGGCGTGTGGTAATCCCGTACGGGTTCAAGTCCCGTCTCTCGCACCAAGACCTAGTTTCGACTAGGTCTTTTTTGTTTTTGTACAACTTTAGGGTCTTGCGTTCAAGAGATTTTGTTGGGTCCCGTTTTTCAACAAATAAAAAATTTGCTCTTTGTCAATTCTTTATTTGTTACCAAAACATTGAAATTACATTAAAATCTGTGTTATACTCAATTACAGAGTACGGTAAATATATTTGAAAGGGAATGATTTATGTGAAAGATTCTAACAAAACTCTTATAGTGGCTTTAGTTATTATTGTCGGTGTTATTATGTTACTCCTTTTTTCTATCTTGGGTGTTATGTTTATTGGTGGTATCGCTTTTTTAGGCTCTTCGGGGTCAGAAACCACTACACAAAACAATTCTTATGATAACTCCGGAGAAATTTATCTGCCAGAAATCACTACTTTTAATTCTTCTGAAGACCCAAGTGAACATGAAGAATCAATCACACGCGAAATTGAAACAACACGAGCACCCGAAGTTACACAAGCACCAAGACCGTCAACAAATACGGTTCTCATCTCAGAGGGACTATATATTATCTCAAACACACCAAATGGTAGCGGCACACAGATGAAAAAATATCCAACCTCATCATCAGCTTCAAAAGGAACTATTCGTGAAGGCACACTTGTTCGAGTATTATCTGATGATGCAAGTAATCAGACCGGATATGTTCAGGTCCTTGCATACACCGACCCTATGGACACTCATTGTTTTATCAGAAAAGACCATCTTACCTTCAAGGGTTATCCAAACTACTATACTGCTCCAACCTCAAACTCTCGTCACATTTCTTACAACACACCGGGTCATGCCGGCGTAAATATGAGAACAGCACCTTCATCAACAGCAGGAAACCTTGGAATCCTTGAAGAAGGTACTCCCGTATTTATAGCAGAACCATATTCATCGGCAAACAATGGTTATATAAAGGTCGGATGTGACGAAACCGCAGCAGGTGAAACAATTTACGGATGGGTTTTATATAATTATCTCGTTTCTTAATCTGAATAAACAGACATAAAGGGTGACACCATTCTGATGTTACCCTTTAGATTTGAGTTTCTATATCCCAAATTGCTCATCCACTTAACGACAACAAAAACATAACGCTATCTCCCGGATCTTCGGTCAAAGATGCATAAAAAATGCAATAATGGTATGTTGTAATGACACCGTTGCAAAATTATATTGATTTAATCATAGTATAATACATTTTCGAGGTGAACCATGAAACCGAATATTATATTTTATTTTTCCGACCAACAGCGTTGGGATACGTTTAACGAAATACTCATGCCAAATGTTTACGAAATGAGTAGCGAAGGCTTACTTTTTGAAAATTGCTTTACCTGTCAACCTGTATGCGGTCCTGCTCGTGCCTGTCTTCAGACAGGTCAGTATGCTACCGAAAATCATTGCTACTGGAATGGTATCCCATTAGAAGAAAGTACAAAAACCTTGGCTGACCATTTCAATGAAAACGGATATGATACCGCATACATCGGTAAATGGCATCTTGCCTCGGACCGTTATCCAAACAAAGGTGTCCACTGCGAAAAAACTGCGGTACCGGTTGAAAGGCAAGGGAATTACAAATATTGGCGTGCTGCAGATATTCTTGAATTTACCTCCCACGGCTATGATGGATATGTTTTTGATGAAAAAGGGAACAAAATTGACTTTACCGGATATCGTGCGGATTGTATAAACGATTTTGCACTTGAATACATAAACAATCACGATGTTAATAAACCCTTCTTCATGTTTGTCTCACAGCTTGAGCCACATCACCAGAATGACCACGGACATTTTGAAGGTCCAAAGGAATTAATTGAACAATTCAGCAATTATCCCTTACCCGAGGATTTAACATTTCTTAAAGGCAATTATAAAAAGGAATATCCCGATTACCTTGCAGCAATAAATTCCTTAGATACCAATGTAGGTAAGCTTATTAAAACACTTAAAAACAAAGGTATATATGACAATACCATTATTGTTTATACAAGCGACCACGGGTGTCATTTCAAAACAAGAAATGCGGAATATAAGCGTAGCTGCCACGACTCAAGCACACACATTCCTCTTGTTTTTGGTGGTGGTGCACTCAAGAAAAAAGGCACTGTAAATCAGCTTGTCAGTCTTATTGACCTGCCACCTACTCTGCTTGACTTAGCAGGAATTTCAGTTCCGAAAAGCTACTCCGGACATATTCTTCCCATAATTGACGAAAGCGCAACTGAAAGAGATTGTGTTTTCATTCAAATCAGTGAATCTCAAATCGGCAGAGCAGTGCGAACAAAGGATTGGAAATACTCAGCTCGTGCTATTGGCTCCGGAATGCTTAAACATAGTTCAAGGGTATATTACGATGACTTTTTATATGATTTAAAAAATGACCCACACGAAAAAAATAATCTTGTGTCAAATAAAAATTACAAAGATAAAATTCAGGAAATGCGACAATTGCTTTCAAGAGAAATGACAAAAATAGGTGAAGAAAAGCCAGTATTCAAACGCCATTTTAAACTGTTTAAAAAATCTTGACTTAATTTTCTTTCAATAATATAATAAAATGTAAATTCTGATATAAAGAGGTGAATCCGAATGCAAAAGCTGTACAAAAATCTTTTAACTATAATCAAATCTGTGCTTACTGAAGTACCGGTAACTATTGAAGATGAATTGGATTATAAAGAGCTTTATTTGTTAAGCAAAAAGCATCAGATTACACCACTTGTTTATGATGGATTATACAAAATTAAAGGGAAATTTAATGGCACCGAGCAATTCAAAAAACTTACTCTGCCTTTATTATTTGTTGACCAGAATCAGCTTGCTTGCCTTAAGCAGATTGAAACTGTATTTGCCCAAAACGAAATTGATTATATGCCTTTAAAAGGTAGTTCAATCAAAACCCTTTATCCAATGCCTGAATTCAGATTGATGGGTGACCTTGACCTTTTAATCAAGGAATCTCAATATCCGAAAATAAAGGATATTCTCGTGCCTCTCGGATATGTTGAACAACTGGAGTCCGACCACGAATTAATCTGGAAAAGTAAATCCGGAATCACAATTGAACTACACAAGCGTTTAATTCCGTCATATAACGACGACTATTATGCTTATTATAACAATCCTTGGGAAAAAGCTGTTCTCGAAAACAATCATAGATTCTCAATGACCAATGAAGATGAATATTTATATATCTTTACCCACCTCACAAAGCATTATCGTGACGGGGGAATCGGCTTGCGACATATGATTGATATCTGGTATTATAAATTGAAGCATCCGTCCCTTGATATGGACTATATAAATAACGAGCTTCAGAAGTTAGAATTAAAGGATTTCCATCAAAATATATCCGATACCCTGGATGTGTGGTTTAATGACAAAGAAGATACCGAATTGTCGGACCATATCACGGAAAGAATTATAACAAGCGGGTCTTTTGGATTAAGCGAAATTAAAAAGACTGCTTATGCAGCTCGATTAAGTGCGAAAGAAAATTCTGCTTTTTCTGCTAAAAAGAAAACGTTTTTAAGACTTGTTTTTCTTCCGCTTGATATAATGAAAGAAAAATATCCTGTGCTCAATAAAGCACCATTCCTCCTGCCGATTATGTGGGTTGTAAGATGGGTAGATGCAATTTTACACAAACGCAAATCCATTTCTTCAAATGCTTCGCAGCTTTCTAAAATCAACACTGCTGAGGTCGATTCCTATAACGAAGAGTTAAAAAAGGTAGGATTAAAATTTCATTCAAAAGAATAACCGTCAGAACAGCTATTCACCCCTGAAAAGGATGTATAGCTGTTTTTTGTTCAACAGATTTTATATAAATGTATTATTTCTGTCGATGATATTGAAATGCATTTTTTTATAATGTTATAATCTCAAAAAGGAGGAATTCTTATGAAAAAACTTTTATCTTTATTTTTATGTTTCGTTATGCTTTTCACCCTGTGCATCCCCGCATTTGCTTGTATAACAGGCAATGAAACCTATGATGATAATCTGGAGGAATTACAAAATCAGTTCTTATATGGGGAAGGTCCTGAGACAAATGGCTACACTATCGATTACAGATATTTTTCCCCTGTTCAGGAAGCTGATGATACAAAATATCCTCTTGTAATATGGCTTCATGGCATGGGAGATGGTGCAGAAGAAGGAAAACAAGTAAAGGCAAGCGATATCGCATTCTGGACTTCCGATGATTTCCAGGCACGTTTCAAAGGTTCTGCGGGAGCATTCATTTTTGCGCCACGTTCACCTGAGGAAGATAATATTTACTGGTCAGACGACCTTATTTATCCTTTACGTGTTGCAATAGATGATTTTATTGCGGAAAACAAGGAAAATATCGACCTTAGCCGAATATATATCGGCGGTTATTCAATGGGTGGCAAAATGACATTGAAAATGGCTGTAGCATATCCTGAGCTTTTTGCTGCCATTTTCCCAATCTGTCCTGCATGGACTCCATCTGTTGATGCATTAAGCCTTATTGCAGATATTCCTGTGTGGCTTACAAGCGGTAAGCTTGACCCGTTGGTGAACTATTTCTTTTCAGTTACACCTTTGTGGGGAAATATAACTGAAAGCAACAACTCACCTGCTGACTGTCGCTTCTCATCTCTTACATTTGTTAAATACCCAAGCGGTAACCCAACATCAAGCTCACATCATTCGTGGTTTGCAGTAAATCACGATATGTTCAGCTCCGACAACGGCGATTATCCATATATGAAAACTGTTGACGGTAACGGAAATCAGGTTACACTCACCTTCCCTGACGGCATGATTTCCTGGCTTTCAAGCCACACAAGTGACTATGACGGCACAACTGCTACCGATGGGGGTAATGAAGAAGCACAACAGAGTGGTGAAGGCTTTTTAGCAGTTATTCTTTCTGCCTTTGACAAACTTCTTGCAATATTCTGATATTAAATAAAAAGATAACCTCACAGGATTTGATTTTCCGTGAGGTTTTTTGATGAATTGTGAGTTTGTCGTGAAACTAATATAGAGCAACATACCTTGTATGGGACGATACCTTCATCGTCCCATACGATTCATATCCAAATTAATATTCAAACTCTCCTACAAATTATAATTTACACTTATATCTTCTCGCCCGTTGTTGCATTGATGACGTCTTTGAATATTGCACGGTAATTATTCGAAATAAACTTATCCATATGCAATGAGCCAAAATACCATTTTCTGAATCTGCAGTTTGATGACAGTTCTTCAAAATAGGCATTCAATGCACTGACACGAAATTCCGCCGGGTCATTGATGTTCAGGAAATTCTTGACCTTTAACGGTGGCTCGTGAGTTACAATTATGTCTATATTGTATCCGGCAACCTCAAGATTTTCTGCACCTTCAAGCAATTCTTCCTGTGTTGGGAGCTCATCCTTCGACCAAGCGTTCACATCGCGACGAATATCAATGTCAGAGCTTTCTCCGCCACCCATGGTAAAAACTTTTCTGCGGTCTATTTCATAAACCTGTCCTCGCATAAGATGATAAAGATTGCCGTGTATCTTATGCACCTTTCCACCATTCCACTGGCTTACCTCATAATTATTTAACAATTCAAAATTTTCGTGAGTTCCATCCACAAAACAAATATTATATTTTCTTTTGCCTAAAGATATAAGGTATTTCTGCTCTGCTGCTGTGTTATCCCAAAGAAATCCGAAATCTCCGCAAATAATCAGGGTATCCCCTTCTTTCAATTTGCGTAATTTGTATTTTGATAACCTCTTACGGTCCCCGTGAATATCTCCTGTAACATATATCATTTTTTCTTTTTCCCTCTTAAAAAATTTTATATTTATTATTGGATATTGATTATAAATGTGTTATACTCTATTATATACAATTATAAGCATTTTTCAAGTGGGTGATTTTGTGAAGAAATTTTTATCTGTGATACTTGTTATCACAATTTTAATATGTTCATTTACAACAAGTGCAAGCGCGTCCTTCAATTCGCTTTTAGAAACCGAGTCCGAAATTGTTCTTCTCGTAAGTTTGGATGACGGAACCGTTATTCTGGATAAAAATGCCGATAAACGCTCTGCACCAGCATCTCTCACAAAAATAGTTACTTGTATGCTCGTGCTTGAAAAATGTCCTGATTTGTCAACTAAAATTACCTGTAAAAAAGAATCTATTGCAGGTCTTGCCGAAAGAAACGCTGTAACTGTTGGTATTCTTGCCGGTGAAACCCTCACCATCAATGATTTGTTATATTGTATGATGCTTCCTTCTGCTGCTGATGCTACAAATATCCTTGCTGATTATGTTGGCGGCGGAATTGATAATTTTGTGGTTATGATGAACGAATTTGTCAGTAATCTGGGTTGTAAAAGCACCAAATTCGTAAATCCGCACGGTCTTGATGAAGAACCAAACGGCCATACAACGGCAAACGATTTATATAAAATCACAAAATATGCTCTTGAAAACAATACATTTAAAGAAATCACCGGCACAAGAAAATATGATGTTGCGCCTACGGACAAATATCCTCACACAAGATATCTTCACAACACAAATAAAACAATGAATCCCGGCATCCCTGACTATTATCATAAGGCGGTCACCGGTGTTAAAACAGGTACTACCGACGCTGCAGGTCGTTGTCTTATTTCAACCGCATCTCAGGATGGATACAACTATATGCTCATTGTTATGAATGCCCCGCAATATGACATTGACAATGATGGAGTTGAAGAAAACGTCGCCCTTACCGATACAAAAAAGATATATAACTGGGCATTTGAAAATATTGAATTAACAAAAGTAACAAACACAAACGATGTTATAAAGGTTGTCGATGTTAAGTACAACAGTAAAATTGACCACCTTCGTCTTCTCCCTGCAGAGGAAATTTCTGCTCTTGTTCCTATCGGCACAGAGTCAGGAAGTCTCGTTGTACGAGCTATTGAGGGTGAAACAGATTCTCCTGCAAAGGCACCTATCAAAAAGGGAGATGTTCTCGGAAAGGCAGAAATACTTTACGGTGACACAGTCGTCGGGATGGTTGACCTTGTTGCAGCAGAAGATGTAAAATTCAACATCTTTGTGTGGATTTTTGAAATGATTAAAACACTGTTCTCAACACTTATTTTCAAAATACTTTTTGCTGTGGCATTAGTGCTTATTATTATTTATATTCTTCTTATAATCCGAAAAAACAAAATTAAAGCAAAACGAAAAAAATTAAGAATAGTAAAAGGCTGATACAAATATGAAACTTTCTTTAATTGTTCCTTGTTATAACGAACAAGATAATATATTTCCATTCTTTGAGGAGACAGCAAAAGCTTTTCAGGAATTGCCAAAAGTAATAAAATCCATTGAAATTATTTTTGTGAACGACGGAAGCTCTGACCTTACATCACAAAAGTTAAAAGAACTTTATGAGTCATATTCTTCCGTAGTTTCAGTTGTGGAGTTTTCTCGTAATTTTGGTAAGGAAGCTGCTATGCTTGCTGGTCTTCGTCATGCTCATGGAGATTTTATAACAATTATTGACGCCGATTTACAACAGCGTCCTGAATTTGTTGTGGATATGGTTAAGCATCTTCTTGAAAATGAAGATTGTGATATGGTTGCCGCTTATCAGGCTGAAAGAATCGAAGGAAAGGTAATGACCTTCTTCAAAAAAATGTTCTACAAATGTATCAACCTGACAAGTGAAACAGATTTTTATCAGGGTGCAAGCGATTTCCGAACATTCAGAAAAAAAGTTGCCCAAGCTATTATTTCGTTACCTGAATACTATCGTTTCTCCAAGGGTATTTTCTCCTGGATTGGATTTGATACATTTTATATGCCATACAAGGCGGAAGAGCGTCATTCAGGCAAATCAAAATGGTCATTCTTTAAATTTTTCAAATATGCAATTGATGGTATTATTGCCTTCACCACTTTACCGTTAAAGATTTCAACATGGATGGGTGTCCTTACATTTATGGCATCAATACTTTATATGTTTGTTGTTATTATCCAAAAGCTTTTCTTTGGGGTGGATGTACCCGGTTATGCCACAATCGTTGTTTTAATCCTCTTTCTTGGTGGTTTACAGCTTCTCCTTTTGGGAGTTGTCGGAGAATATCTTGCACGAACTTATATTCAAGGTAAAAACCGACCTGTATATATTGAAAAAAAAGTGCTTAAAGCAAAAAAGAAGTCATCAGAAAAGGATTTTGACATTGAAAACAATCATTAATTTGTATAAAAAGTATAAAGAACTTATAAATTACATTATTGTTGGCGGTCTGACCACCGTTGTAAGTATGGCAATCTTTTATGGTAGCACATGGACTTTTTTGGATGGCAACGACGCATTTCAATTGCAAGTCGCAAATGTTATTTCGTGGATTGGTGCTGTACTCTTTTCCTATGTTGCCAACAGATTTTTTGTTTTTGAAAGCAAAAGCTCCAAAATAGTTAAAGAATTTATAGCATTTATTTCTTCAAGATTGCTTACACTTCTTCTGGATATGGGCACAATGTGGTTGCTGTCAACTATTCTCAATGTAAATTATAATATATCAAAAATAATTGCTATGGTGTTAGTCACAGTGGGAAATTATGTGATAAGCAAATTTTTGGTATTTAAAAAGGGTGAAAAATAAAGGGGGATTCGTAATGTCAGAGAGAAATGACATTCCAAGAGCAAAAACGCCTAAAGAGGTTGGTGTTTCTGCAAAGGTTATTAAAGCTTTTTTAGATGATGGAGCAAAAAAAGGCTATGAATTTCACAGCCTTATGGTTATCCGTCACGGCAAGGTTGCTGTTGAGTGGTATAATGAGCCATACAACAAAGATACTCCTCAGGCTGTTTACTCAGTAAGCAAATCGTTCACTTCAACTGCTATTGGCTTTGCCATTAACGAGGGACTTATTTCTCTTGATACAAAGGTTGTAGATATTTTTCCTGATTATCCTCCAAAGAAGTTGGACTCTCGTTTTGAGAAGCTTACTGTACAGAATCTTCTGAGAATGTCCTCAGGCAAACAACCAAGCTTTCTTTCTGACAAAAGCAAGATTGACTGGATTGACGACTTTATAAATTCACCTTGGGTGTTTGAGCCGGGTGAGAAATTCCTTTATATCAATGAAAATATCTTTATGCTCTCAGCTATTATCAACCGTGTAACAGGAATGAGTATGAGAGAATATCTTGAGCCTCGTCTTTTTAAACCTCTTGATATAGAATTTCCTTTCTGGGAAACCGACCGCAACGGTGTTGAAGCCGGTGGATGGGGACTTTATATTAAAACGGAAGATATTGCAAAGCTTGCACTCTGTTACCAGCAAAGAGGCGTTTATAACGGAGTTCAGGTTATCCCTGAAGAATGGACAGTTGAAGCAACTAAAAAGCAAATTGACAATGAATATAACAGACCTGACACAGACGCATCATACGGATATGGCTATTGCTTCTGGAAAAACAGCATTGACGAAGACTCCTTCCGCGCTGATGGTATGTTCTCTCAATTTGGTATCGGTATTCCAAAATATGATGCAACTGTTGTTCTTACATCTGCCGTTACTGATGAAACAGGTTGTCTTGATTTCCTTTTCAATTATTTCCCAAAAGCATTTGAAGAAACAGATGATGATAGTGAAAATATTGAAAACACATGCGTTGAGCCGTTGTATCCAAGTGACCGTCCCGCAATGGAGGATGTCATCAAAGACAGATATATCAAATTCCGAAAAAAGCTTCTCCTCAACCTTACAGGATTTCAGTTAAGTGTTCTTCCAATGGCAGTTACATATATGCTTACGGACAAGCCCGGTAATATCGATATGGTCAAATTTGATTTTGACGAAAAAGAATGTCGAATGAAATGGTCGGAGGGCTTGGAGACCAACACAATTATTTTAGGTCTTGACGGGAGATATCGTTATTCAAAGATTACTCTCGGTAATATTGATTTCACAGTTTGTGCAAATGCAATGTGGCTTGATGACGAAAGTCTTCTTGTTACAATAAGACCTATTCAGACCGTCGCTAAGAGAAATCTTATTTTTGAATTCAAACCAAAAGACAAGGTTATTATGATTCCGTCGAGCTCACCATCAGGTGCCGAAATTCTTAATAACCTGACAGGATTCTTTGAGCAGATGATTCCAAACAAAGCAATTCTTAAGGTTTTCAACAAAGCAATGACATATGCACCTAAAATCCTTGAACCAAAGCACTACGGAAAGTTTATTGAGAAATAATAAGAAACTCCACTTGTCAATTTAACAAGTGGAGTTTTTTCTGTACTATTCAAAAAATTCTTCTTCAACTTTTGCACAAAGGTAATGATAAATCGGTAAATGATATTCCTGAATTTTATATGTTTCACTTGATGGGACGCAAATTGTCACAGTTGCCATATTCTTTATTTTCCCACCGCCACAACCTGTTAACGCAAGTGTTTTTACACCGATATATTTTGCGACCTCAACTGCTTTAAGTACATTTTCCGAATTGCCGGATGTGGAAACAGCAATCAGCACATCATTTTCTTTTGCATAGCCATAAACCTGTTGAGCAAATACATAATCAGGGTCAAGGTCGTTATTAAAAGCCGTCATTAATCCGGTTTGACTGCAAAGGGAAATCGCAGATAAAGCTCCCTGAAGATTTTCTTTTAAATCCTGTGAAAGTCTTTCGTCATCAATTTTCCTTTTATTGAGAAAGCCTTTCATCAATTCACCCACAATATGTTCACAATCGGCAGCACTACCGCCATTACCGCAAACTAGGACTTTTCCATTGTTTTTATAAGCCCCAATCATTAGTTGCAAAGCTTTTTCAATATCATCTTTACACTCTTCTAATTCAGGATATCTTTTATAAAAATCATTCATATTATCACTCATTCAAACAATTCAAGAAATCTTTTATCTGTAAAATCTTCTACAATTACATTTGTACCAAGTTTTTTATGTAACTCCCGTTGATATATTGCATTTTCAGGTAATCGGCTGATTACCATTGCCCCCAAATCAACTCCCGCCTGAATTTCAGCTCTGCCATCGCCAACTACAAGGACGTTTTCACCTGAAATATTCAGAGCTTTCATCAATTCATACATCACCGCATCCTTGGGCTTCTTTTCCGTCCATGTTGAGCCGATAATATCCTCAATCATTTCTCCCAAACCGATTTTGTAGCCAAGTGCTTCAACTTCTTCATGCATTCCCATGCCCTTTTCTACCACCGCACCTGTGACAAAATAGTTTTTCACACCGTTTTCGTGTAAATACCTTAAAAAATCATAAGAACCTTTTACACGGAATTTCTGGGGATTTTCTTTTGCAAGCAACAAATTTTTATCTCTGCAATATCCGTTAAGTACACTTTCGTAAAGCTTGAAAAGACGAGGTGTCTGTATTTTCAGCATTTCGTTCATTTCATCAGTCTCAGGTAAATCGTCGTAATATTCTTCACCGTTATTGATTCGTTCAATAATAAGTGCATTTGTATCACTATTACAATTAACCTTGATTTTCCCCTCCTGAACACTTCTGCGAATTGCCCATTCCATTTGAGTGAGCGCTGAAAGACCTGCCGACTCAACGCAGAAAGCGTCTGTTTCAGGTAATTTTTTTGTCCCAGCAAGAGAAATAAGTCTTTTTACATTTTCCGGATTATCAAAATTCTCGGGCAAACCGTTTTCAATAACATCAAAAAGGCAGATGCTCATAACAGGCGGCCAATCACGAATCAATGAATGAGTACCATCAATATCGTGAAAGGCATATTTTATTTTTTTATCACTAAAAGCTCTTACTATAAATTCAGATTTATTGTTTTTTACCGTAATCATAATTATTTTATTCTTGGCAGACCATCTATCAAAGCAATATGGTCTGTGTAGAATTTTCTAGTTTCTTCTGTTTTTCCGTTCATACCGATAACAGCACCATGGTCACCCTCACGAGTGGGGAATACATACCAACAACCACGCTGAACGTGTTCCTGTCCGTTATAATCTATACGGATTTCATCCGATGGGCATTGTGCAGAAACAACATTTACAAGTCCGTCGTTAGGAAGCCATGTCTCATCTATCTTAACGGGAGCAGTGTCACTTGTATCAGTATATCTTCCAATCAATGTTGCAATAGGCATAAGTACAACCATTGTTGATTGAATTGGAATCTGATGATTTGACAGAGGTGATTTCTGGGTTGTTGTATAAGCAAAAGAGAAATAATACACGCTATCAACTGTTTTTATCATCTTATTAAGCTCGGCTGCACCGTGTGGTGATAAATCATAAAAGGCATTATCCTTACCCTCACTGAAATTGAAATTTATCAGGTTAATTGCATCTTCTGCGCCTGATTCAATACCAAAATGTTCAAGCTGAAAATCAACAAGGGTACTGCCGTATGCTTTGCTGATTCCACCTGTGGCAAAAAGCACATCGAGGGCAGTTTCAACAAGTCGACCATAATCAACAACATAGAAAAGTGTAGAGCCGTTATGTGGTGAACAAAGCGTTGTGACACTATTTACACTTTCACCTTTTTCGCCGGTGAACAATGGGGAACAGTCATCCGGACTTGCCTTCATTTCTGCTTCACTACCATATTCCAGAAGGCTTGTGAAAAGTCTGACTGTATTTCCACCAAAGGAATGTCCGATAAGATTAACTTTTCTCATCTGTCCACCCTCTGTTCTTGTTCCCCATCCTTCAACAAGAGGAGTTGTATATGTTCTTCCGTATCTTTCGTGTCCGTGGGCTTTACTGTGTGCTTCACCATAGTCAACTCGTGTTCCTGTCAACTGAGCATACAGTTCACAGGCTCTGTCCCACGCACTTGAAAACGGACCAACCGACACTTCTTGTACGAGATGTCCTTGTGAACGAAGGTATGCTGAAATTCCACCCGTTGTTGAGCCCCAATATGGTGTTACATCGTTCAGTTTGGCAGATTCTCCCCAACCACCCATACCATGGACTAACACATAGGTATATTGGATTGGTTCTTCAGTAAATTTTGCAATCAAATTCTGACATCCGCTCAACGGTAAAATTGCTGTAGCAAGCATACAAATGGCAAGGAGTGCAGAAAAAATTCTTCCACCAAGGTTCTTTTTCACTAGTAAAACCTCACTTTCTTAAATATTTATCTATTTTATCGTTTTACTTTTTTGGAAAAGGTCTCTTTTTTGCTGTAAATTCAAGAGTATCAATTCTGATTATGCTCACAACGGTCGTAAGCTTATCCTCAAATGTGAAATCCTTGTTCACTTGCGTCTTCATAAGCACGGACAAGGCTTTTTTCTTTTCTTCAACATCATCAACCAAGGTTGCAATACCTCTTCCCATAATTGAAGCATAGGTGATTCCGTATTTACAAGCAACCTCACCTTCAAAAGGTGTAATATCACAACACATTTCGAAGAAAACCTTTGGATTTGCCCTTAAAACATCTATTTTTCTTCCGCGTTTTGCACCGTGAAGATAGATAGTCAATTTCCCGTCTTCCAAAACATATCCGTAATTCATTGGCACAACATAGGGCTCGTCACCATCAATCATTCCAACATGAACTACCTTTGATTTTTCAAGAATTTCGATAATCTCGTTTATGTCTGTAACCTGTTGTTCTCTGCGAGTCATTCCGTTCATAGCTTTACCTCATTTATATCACACTGAATAAAAGTTTGAAATAACTTAGTATCATTTTTAAAAGCTCAACCACAAATGTAATTCCGTGTTGATTTGCTGTTGAGCCGATATCTGTCGGCAAATCTTCATAATCTTCATTTGCTTCTTCACGTTCTGTTTTCTTGATTGCATAATAATCGATAAGTGATTTTTCACCTGTTTCATCATCAACCATATATGCCTTGTAAACAAAATGCTCACTATCAAGGCTTACAGTAGCAAACACACCACCGTCATGTGTATCCCTCGCAATTGCTGAATTTTCAAGAATTGGAGGAATTGCATCCTCATTTACACCATATCTTTTTGTACCTGCTGTTGAAGGTAAAATATGAGTGGTTCCGTCAGGATTAAGTGCAAATGTTGTTGATTCACCATTCCAAACCTCTGTAATTGTCTGAGTTGTCTGTGCCTTTTCATCCTTGACAGGCTCTGTTCTCATATACATATGGTCGTGACCTGCAAAAACAACGTCAATTCCAAGCTCATCAATTACAGGCAAAAGAAGGTTTCTCATAATAATTGTATCGGGCTTGTTTATGTTTTTACCTGCTGAATACAAAGCACGATGCATAAGCACGATTTTCCATTGTGCATCCGATGCATTCATATCGTTTTTAAGCCAATTAATCTGTGAAGCTGACATCGGGTACATATCATTTGAGTTAAGCACTGCAAAATGTGCGTCACCCCAATCAAATGAGTAATAACAGCCTGTAATAACAGCACTATTCTCCGCTTCACCGATATTGAACATATTATTGAACTTGAACCATTGAAGATTACCCTCGTGATTACCTGCAACAGGTACAAGAGTTGTGTTCATATTCATAAATTCAAAGTTTCTGAAATAGCTGTCCCATTCTTCGTTTGTGCAATCGTTTACAAAGTCACCAAGTCCAACTGCAAACTCGTAATTTGGCATTGTATCAACCGCTGACTGTAAAACCTTTGCAGCCTGTTGAAAGTTTTCTTCACTGCTTGCCTGGACATCAGCAAAAACGATAAAGTTAGCTTCATCGTCAGTTTCTGATGATGTTGTAAAGTAACCGATTTTGCTCCAAACACCTGTTTCGCTGTCGCCTACACGGTACTGATATTTTGTATCAGGTGTAAGGTTTTTTGCCTCTGCCTTATGTACATATTTGCTCATTGAAGGATAACGAACACCCGTTATAATTTCTGCTTTTGTAAGGTCTTCACCCATAGGTGCAACCTGTAAATCAGACCCTGCTTTTTCATCTGTGTACCAACAAAATCCTCTTGCAGTAGCAGAATCACCATTGATTGTAACACTTACTCGTGTTACTTCATATCCTGCCATAGCACTTGCCATAACAGGAAAAGCCATACATAACACAAGAATGAGTGAAATAATTTTAGTAACTGTTTTTTTCATAATTCTTTCTCCATTATTCTTACTTACTCTTTTACATCATGTTTTTTAGACATCTTACTCAACGCTTCTTCTTTTGTGATTTTGCCTGTGTTACAGTCAATCATCACTTGAACATCCTTGTCCTTCAAATCATAGAATGACCATACGATAAATGCAAGAAGTCCACCGATTGCAGGAATAAGCATAAAGATAAGCCAAAGCATATTGAGTGCGTGAGGAGTCTGTGTTACTCCGCTTTGTTCCAATTCCTGGAATGAGCCAACCTCAACAACCTTCCATCCTACTGATTTAAGTCCCAGTATGAAAAGTCCCAATGCACCTGAAATTGAGCCTGTAAGCTTTGCCATAAATGTCTGCACAGCAAAGGTAATGCCCTTTGCCTCAGTACCGCTCTTGAATCTTCCGTATTCTGCACAGTCAGGTGTGAACATATACATTTCGAGACCAAGTACAGCCAAAGGAATTGAACGGATTGTAAAGAGAATTATATATAGAACTACATTTCCGTAACCGATTGCCCAAGTAATAAAGCTGAGTACAACATAGAGCAACAAGCAAATCTGATTAACCTTCATCTTATCATATTTACGAATAATCTTTGGCAACCATAATGCAATTAAAAGCTGTGGTACTGTTCCGATTGCACCTACAAGCAAGGAGAACAGTGCGCTGTTAAACAAGTAGTATGAAACATAAAGTGTAAATGCATTACCAATGCTTAAGGAGTTATAGAAGAAAATTCCCAGATAATATATAAGCAAATATTTATTTTTGAAAAGATATGAGAACATACTTCTGATAGTGAATGTTTCTTCACTTTCTGCGTGGAAGCGTTCCTTAAGCTTGAAGGACGCAGGTGACATCAATGCAAATGCCATAACACAGATGATTACTGATATCATACCGTAGTTCATACCAACCTTTTCGCTGACAAGGACAGTTGCAAGTGTAGATGTAAGACCAACGCCTGCATAAGTAAAAATGCTCTTATATGACTGAATTGTATTTCGTTCATCAATGCTCTGACTCATAGATGTGAGAATTCCAAATATGGGCACATCGCAGAGTGTGTATGCAGTATCCCAGAGTATGTACGCAATAGCAAACCAAGCTAATTTAACAGTCTGTGATGAACCTGAAGGAATAATAAAGGTAAGTATTGTTGCTATTGGAATAAGTATAGTAGAAATTCTTATCCAAGGAAGATATTTCTTTCCGCTTTTGAACTTGATTAAATCAAATATAGCACCGAACAATGTGTCGTTAACAGCATCCCACACCTTAACTATAAGCATTACCGTTGCTGACTTAATGGGGTCAATACCCAAAAACAAAAGATATGTAGTCAAGCACACATTAAAAAGAGTGTAAATCATATTCTGTCCTGCAAAATATGAATAATAGCTTGCTCTTTCAATAGGCTGTGTTGACCAATTTTCTCCATTTACAAAAATCTTTTTGGTTATTGAAGAAATTTTCATATATATTCCTCCTTGGTATTATTTCTTAACTATCAACGCGACTGATTCTGTATGACTTGTACGAGCAAACATATCAACAGGAGTCACCTCTACTGTTTCGTAACCCAATTCCTTTAATATCGCACAGTCTCTTGCCTGAGTTGACACATCGCAGGAAACATAGACAATTCTTTTTGGATTCATTTCTGCGACGTATTCTAAAACCTCTCTGTCGCAACCCTTTCTTGGTGGGTCAAGGATTACTGCGTCAGGTTCAATATTTTTATCTTTAAGAATTTTTACTGCATCTTTGGCATCACCACAGTAAAATTCGCAGTTTTCGATATTATTACGCTTTGCGTTTTCCTTTGCATCCTCGATGGCTTCAGGAATAATCTCGACACCGATTACTTTTCCAACACTTTTTGCCATTGAAAGACCAATTGTACCTGCACCGCAATAAAGGTCAAGGATTGTCTCGTCCCCTTTTGTCTCCACGTATTCTAACGCCTTTTTATAAAGCAATTCTGCACAATCGTGGTTAACCTGATAGAATGAAAGCGGTGAAAGTCGAATTTTTACTCCGCAAAGCACATCTTCAATATAATCTTCACCCCAAAGAGTTGTACAGTTTTTACCGAGAATCACATTCGTCTTTTCTGTATTTTCATTTGTGACAATACTCTTGATTTCCTTAAATCGCATTAAATCGTCACAAAGCTCGTCGGCAAAAGGTAAAACATTTCCATTGATTACAAGGCAAACCATAATCTGACCTGTCACAAATGCTTTTCGTATATAAATGTGACGGATTAAACCTGTATGATTGATTGAATCATAAGGTTCTACACCAAATTCAACCATCCACGACTTAATTGTTCCTACAATTTCTGCAAATTCTTCAGGTTGCAAGGCACAATCAACAGAGTCGATTATTCTATGGCTTTTCTGTGCATAAAATCCTGCCACAATACCCTTGTCAAAGCCCACAGGATACTGCGCCTTATTTCTGTATCGTTCTGTCTTAAAGGTGATTATATCCTTTACAGGAACATCAATATGGGCAAGACGAGTAAAGGCATCCTGAACCTTTTGTCTTTTAAGCTCTTTTTCTGCATCATAGGAAATATGACGGAAAACACAACCGCCACAAGAACGGAAATGGGGACAATCCACCTTTATTCTGTCCTTTGAGGACTTTACAATCTCTTTGATTATACCGATTGCATAGGTCTTTTTTGCCTTGATGATATGAGTAATTATAACGTCACCTTTGGCAGCACCTGAAACGAAAACTGCCTGACCGTCATAATGCCCTACTCCGTTGCCCTCGGCAGTATAACCCTCAATATTCAATTGTATATCCTGATTTTTCTGAAGTGACATACAAACAAATCCTTAAAGCTTTAATATAATTCCTGCAACTGCACCAAGTAAAAGCCAGAATGCAGGATGTAATCTTTTAAGTTTCTTTATAAACATAAGTGCAAAAAGCGCTACTGATATTATAATTACTGGGATTACAAAATCGCCATTCACAAAGAAAATCGGCTTTATAATTCCAAAAACTGCAAATAAAACAAGTGCAGTAACCACCGGACGGATACCTGAAAATGCACCCTTAACATATTCATTCTCTTTAAAGGTTTTTAAGAAGCCTGCAACAAGAATAATTACAATAACTGATGGTGTAACAAGTCCCAATGTTGCCGTTATTCCGCCAAAAATACCACCAACTGTACCAAACTCACCAAATCCCGCATTGTAACCCGCATAGGTCGCCATATTGATGCCGATAGGTCCCGGTGTGCTTTCTGCAACAGCAACCATAACACCTAATTCCTCAGGATTAAACCATCCGTAATCACTTCTTGCCAAATCCTGCAAGAAGGGAATGGTTGCAGGACCACCACCAACTGCAAAAAGTCCGATTTTAAAGAATTCTAAAAACAAATACAAGAAGGTCATCATTTTTTGTTACCTCCTTTGATTTTGCTGCAAACAACACCCACAACGCCACCGAAAATAACAAGTAAAATTGGTGTTATGTCAAATACAAAGCACGCAACAAGTCCGATTATGAAAAGTACAACGGAAATTACATTGACAAGGCTTTTTTTTGCAAGAGTAATTACTGTATGAGAAAGCAGGGCACAAACAACTGCGTTAATACCTGTAAGTGCTGATGCAACTATAGGGTAATCCATAAAACTCTGCAAAACAGATGCTACAATTGTAATAATTATTACTGATGGTGTCACCATTCCCAATGTTGCGAATATTCCGCCTAAAACACCCGCCTGATAATAACCGATAAATGTTGCTGTGTTTACCGCGATAATACCGGGGGTGCATTGTCCCACAGCATAATAATCAAGCAGCTCTTCTTCTGTTGCCCATTTCTTTTTTTGTACAATTTCTCGTGTGAGAAGCGGCAGCATTGTAAGTCCGCCACCGAATGTAATTGACCCTATTTTAGCAAATGTCAAAAATAGGCTCAGTAATTTTTTAACCATTTTTATTTCCACCGTTTAGTTATTTTTTATCTCCGCTCCAGAATATGAAATCTGAAACAAGAAATGCTCTGACAGGAGCAGCCTCTGCACCAGTGATTTTGATAGGAGCTGCTGACAAAAAGTAGTCGCCCGACTTTACATTATTTAACTCAAGATTTTCTAGAAGAGTTACATTGTTGAGCATAAACATTCTGTGAGTTCTTCCGTCACCACCCTCAGGCTCAACAGTCATTCCATCCGTACCTAAGAGAATATAACCCAAATCTGCAAGTGCCGAAGCAGCAGATTCATGAAACATTGAAACTCCATTACTTTTTACAATTATTCTCTTAGCATTACGAGGGAAATACTCCTCCACAAAAGCACCCGTAATCATCTCGATATCGGTTTCAACCACTACACACGGACCGAAGAACACCTCATGAGGAATTTCTGTAATATCACTGCCATCTGACAAAAAATGTAAAGGCGCATCCATATGTGTACCATTATGAAGACACATATCAATTTTGCTGAGATTATATTCACTATTTTCATGAATTGTATTTATTTTTTTTAATTCCGGAATCGGGTCTCCGGGATAAACGTCACTTGTCATTACATCTTTGGAAATATCAATTATTTTCATAACTATTCCCCCAATTTAATTATCATATAATTTTATCACATAATTGCTCCCAATTCAATATATGATAAAAAGAAAACCGCTCTCGTATCAAAAGAGTGCACAAGTCCAGTAAAAACGGACAATAGAAAAAAGAACCCTCCTATGGTAGAATAAAACTATCATAGGAGGAATTTTTATGCCCAGAAGTTACAGACACATAAAAGAATACGAAAAAGAAATATTGGAATTAAAAGAAC
>JAZNTF010000064.1:0-18726 GCA_045591625.1 Candidatus Fimenecus sp. | reverse complement strand
TGATACAATGCAAAAAATAGGTGTGAAAATATACATAGGAGGATGTTAAAATGGCATTCGAAATTGATAATCAGTATCAGGACATCGCAAACATTAAAGTTATCGGCGTTGGTGGCGGCGGCGGAAACGCAATTGACCGTATGGCAAAATCAGGCATTACAGGTGTTGAACTTGTAGCTATCAACACAGACCAGCAGGCTCTTAATCGTTCACTTGCTAACTCAACACTTTCAATCGGCCAGAAGGTTACTGCAGGTCGTGGTGCAGGTGCTAAGCCGGAAATCGGACAGAAATCAGCAGAAGAAAGCCGTGACGCTATCGTTGAAAAGCTCGACGGTGCTCAGATGGTGTTCGTTACAGCAGGTATGGGCGGCGGAACAGGTACAGGTGCTGCTCCGATTATTGCTGAAATTGCAAAGGACAGAGGTATCCTTACAGTTGGTATCGTTACAAAGCCTTTCGCATTTGAAGGTAACCACAGAATGTAGCAGGCTGAAGCAGGTATCGCAGAACTTGCACAGCACGTTGACTCTCTTATCGTTATTCCTAATGAAAGACTTAAGTATGTTTCAGAGCAGAAGATTACTTTTGCTAACGCCTTCAGCATTGCTGATGACGTTCTTCGTCAGGGTGTTAACTCAGTTACAGACCTTATTACAATGCCGGCATTCATCAACCTTGACTTTGCTGACGTTACTTCAGTTATGAAGGATGCAGGTCATGCTCATATGGGTATCGGTCGTGCAAGTGGTAAGGATAAGGCTGAATTGGCTGCTAATGCTGCTATCTCAAGCCCACTTCTTGAAACATCAATCACAGGTGCTAAGGGTGTTATCATCAGCATCACTGCATCTGCTGACATTACTCTTGAAGACGTTGACACAGCAGCAGGTATCGTTCGTGCACAGGCTGACGAAGACGCAAACATCATCTTCGGTGTTGCTTTCGACGAAAAGCTTGATGACGAAATGATTGTTACTGTTATTGCTACAGGCTTCGGTCTTGACAACAACGGTGTTGCTAAAAAACCTTCATATAGCTCATCAGTTGAAGATATCAACTCAAATAGCGGTAGCTTTGGTGCAGATGATGATATGGGTGACATTCTTGACCTCTTTAAGAGCAGAAGATAATCATTAAAGGTTAAAAATTTAAGACGGAGTCTGGGGGCATTCAAATTGTGTTATCCTTTTCTCCGTCTTTTTATCTTATTATCAGGTGAGAACTTATGAAAAGAAATACAAAAATAACAGCGGTGATTTTGTCCCTTGTTGTACTTATGACTTCTTTTTTCACAATAAGCGCAAGTGCAGCTGATGTCAATTACTCTGTTGCAACTGTAAGTGGTGAAAAAGGTGATACAGTAACTGTTTCTGTAAAGCTTTCTTCAGGTGTGGAACTTTGGGGTGGCATTGTAAGTCTTGGTTATAATTCATCAGAGTTAGAATATGTAAGCAGCAGTAAAGGTGATGTGGTCAGTACAGGTAGCTTGAATAACAACGGCTCAAGAGTTACTTTTGCCGGTACATACAGTAAAACAAGCGGTACAGTATTTACAGTTAAGTTTAAAATTCTTAAAAGCTCAGGCTCATCAGCATTAACCCTTACAAGCAGTGAAAATATCGACTCTGACGGAAAGACTTATGGTTGCTCAGTTACAAACGGTTCAGTTGTGGTTGCATCCGGAAAAATGGGCGACGTAAATGAGAACGGATTTGTAACAAGCATTGATGCAAGATATGCTCTTCAGTATGTGGTTGGTGACAAAGAACTTACTGAAAGTCAGTTAATAGTTGCCGATATGAACGGTGACGGAAATGTAACAGCAATTGATGCTCGTATGATATTGGAAATGGCGGTTGCCTGAAAAATTTAAAAATGTATTATGCATCTTCAACTTATGAAGGTGCATTTTTTTGTGTTTTCTTACAAAAAAAATTGGTTTTATTGACAACAGATGTGCTTTGTGATATATTGCAGAAATAATCGGGTAATAGTATTCAATTATAATCTGCACCATTAAAAATAATGGAAAACAGCTCAATTGAAGGGGTAAATATTACCTTGAAATCTGAAAAAACAGATATAAAAACAAAGGACAGAGGGGATAAATATGGCTGCAAACAATTACCAAAGTCGTTATGCTCAGTTGGTTTTCTTTGACCGTGGTCACGAAATCAAAAGTGTACTGATTAATCAGCCACAGGTAACGATAGGTAGAAGAAAACCGGGAAATAACTGTGATGTTTTGCTTGATTCCGAGCTTGTTTCATCACAACACGGAATATTTAACTACTATCGTGGGGAATATTACTATACTGATTGTGTAAATGTAAATGGTACATTTCTTAATGGCAAGAAAATTCCGAAAGAACCTAATATGTCGTCAAGAGCACAAAAATTGCGAGATGGTGACATTCTTACAATCGGTGTTAACTCTGTTACAGGGGACAAAACTGTTAATATCCTCTTTTCAACAAGTACAAGAAATGACTATGTCTGGAATGCATGCTCCTTAAATTCATCATATCCAAAAATCTTAATTGGTAGAGACCCCTCTCAGTGTGATATTGTTTTAGCAGAGCTTTCTGCGTCAAGAAGACATGCTCTTGTTTCAAGGGATTCACAGGGCAGAACCTTTATTACAGACTTAAAGAGCTCCAATGGTACAATTCTCAACGGTTCATTAATTAAACCGGGCGTGGCAGTCCCTTTTAAGGAATATGATACTATTGTAATCCGTTCTACAAAAATTATAAATCTGAAAACAGCATTGATTTATTGTACACCAAAGTCAATATATGATGTAAATCCACCTGTTGAAGCTGTACAGAGAGAAAAATCAGTATGGATTGAGGACAAACCTGTTACAAATCTTCACGATGCACGTTCAAAGCCTGTACAAAATCAGAAATTACCGGCGGATGTTCATGCTCGTCGTGGTGGTGTTGAGCTTCGTGTAGAAAATCTTTCAAGAATTGTTCCTTGCAAGAAGGGTACTGGTATCAATGGCGGAGATAAGAAATATATATTACAGGATGTTTCTCTTACTATTTATCCGGGTGAGCTTGTAGCTGTTCTTGGTGGTTCAGGTGCCGGTAAAACAACGCTTATGAACGCAATCAATGGCTTTGAACCAGCAACGAGCGGTACTGTATATTTCAACGGTAATGACTTATATAAGAATTATCAGGTTTATAAATCGCAAATCGGATATGTTCCGCAGCAAGACATTGTTTATGATAATTTGACAATGTTTGATATGTTGGTTTATGTTGCAAAGCTTCGATTACCAAAGGATATTACAAAGGATGAAATCAATCAGCGTGTAAATGAAGTTTTACAGGCTATGGCGCTTGAAAAACAGAAGGATACACTCATCAAAAAGCTTAGTGGCGGACAGAGAAAACGTGCATCTATTGCGGTTGAGTTGATTTCTGACCCATTGTTATTCTTCCTCGACGAGCCTACTTCAGGTCTCGACCCTGAGGCAGAAACAAATCTTATGAAGCAGTTACAGCTGCTTTCATCACAACGAGGAAAGACGATTATTGCAATTACTCATACATTGCAGAATATTCATTTGTTTGACAAGATTATTTTTATGGCACCGGGAGGAAGCTTGTGCTTCTATGGTTCACCTGAAGATGCAAAGAAATTCTTTGAGGTTGATAACCTTTCTGATGCTTACGAGAAAATCTCTCAAGATGTAAATGGATATGTAAATAAGTACAGAAGTATGGTAATGAAATAAATTTAAAAGATAATCGTTATAATGAGGTGTGTGTTTTGAAAAAAGCAGGATTCATAAGACAAGCAAATGTCTTGATTTCAAGATATTTGAAATTGTTCTTTAATGATAAACAAAATTTAGCTCTTACAATTGCTATCCCTGTGTTGACTATTATTGTTGTTACATTGGTTGCATCAGGTGATATGTTTTGCGGAGAAGTTGATAATCAGATAAACGACGGATATCCTATACTTTCATGGGAATATGTTGAATATGAGGATATTGAGGAATCTGATGAAGATTCAGATGAAGGTAAAAAGGATAGTGTAAAAGAGTGGGATGGTAATTTACCGCAACAGCCACAGCTTATCCCTATGGACAGTGACGGAAATGAGTATTCAATTAACTCACCGGCAGACCTTCAGTTTATTGCAAATGCAAAGGGTGAATGGTTGAAAAAGACCTATTATCTTAATTGCAACGTTGATATGAACGGACATACAATTAAGCCAATGGGTACAAGTAATGAACCGTTTACAGGTAAATTTGAAGGTAATGGTCATATTATCAGTAACTTTGTTCTTGAAACAGGTGAAGATTGTGTAGGATTCTTTGGCAGAGTTTCAGGTAAGGATGCTGAAATTAACAACCTTGGTATCGAAAACGCCAAAATAGTTGATAAAGGAAACAGTGAGTGTGTGGGTCTTGTGGTAGGCTTCTTAGAAAAAGGCCTTGTTGAAAACTGTTATTCTGTAGATAGTAAGATTGATGTAAAAGGTTATTACGTAGGCGGTATTGTCGGAAACCTCGACGGTGACGATGAGGCGACAGTAAGAAATTGCTACAGCCGTGCCGATATCAAGGTGGACGGAAGATGCGTCGGCGGTATTGTTGGTAGTGTTATTAAGGGTTCCGTGCAGTATACATATTTTGCAGGTACTATTGAATCAAAAAATAGTGATAATGAATATTTTGGTAACATTATCGGTATGGTTGATGACGATGAAATTACCGATACTACATTCAAATGTGTTTACGATAAAGAAATATTATCAGAGTTTTCAGCTATCGGTACTGATGACGGTAAGGGCTTTGACGTTGCCAATCAGGGTGTAGAAGGCTGGAAAACTAAAAAGCTTCAGGAAAATGCTTCACTTATTCGTAAGCTTGAAAAAGAAGTTGATGAGGAAGAGCCTAATGGCGGATTCAAAAATGACGGCGAGCTTGCCGACTTTTCAGGTACTCAGACAGGCTTGTTTATGTTGGTTTGTGTTGCTATTTTCGTTGGTATCTGTAATTCCGTTCAGGAAATTTGTAAGGAAAGAAATATCCTTAAACGAGAATATATGACCAATCTGAGACTCAGCTCATATATTATCTCAAAGCTTGTTGTTCAGGGTATGGTATGTGCTGTTCAGATGCTTGTGGTTATGCTAATTTTCTCAATATCTGTTCGAGACAAGGTATATCCTACAACGGGCGTAATACTTCCAAGCTCAGCACTTGAAGTATATATTACAATGTTCCTTGTTACATTTGCTTCAGATGCCATTGCATTGTTGATTTCTTCAGTTGTTAAAAACAGTTCTACTGCAAACACATTTATTCCTATTATTCTTATTGTTCAGATTGTTTTTTCAGGTGTTCTTTTTGACCTCGGTGATGCAATGGATAAATTTGCAGGTATTATGATTAGTAAATGGGGAATAGGTGCTCTTGCAGCAACATATAAACTTAACGAAAGCCGTATGGCACTTATGCTTAAAAACCCGGAAATTGCATTGCAAATGGGTGACGAAATGACAAGAATAAAAGACTTGTTTGTTTCAACACCGGGTAACCTTGTGGGCATCTGGCTCATTCTTATCGCTTTTGTTATTGTGTGTGCAATTGCAAGTGGTTTGATACTTACAAGAGTTAAGAAGGACAGAAGATAATAGAAAATAATCCAAACGTTACAATTTTTATCCTTTTTATTACATTTTAAGATATTTTTTCCAAAAAATGCTATTGTATATACAAGAGAAAAATGTCGTGTAAATAACTTGAGATTACTTTTGAAAAGAGGAGAAATCCGAGTGTTCAGAATAGCATTATGTGACGACAATGTCTACAATATGAAGGAAGTTGAGTCGGCACTTATTACAATTCTTTTTGACCGAACTGAATTTGATATATCAACCTATCGGGATGGTGTGGAGGTTGTTGAGGCAATCAGCAACAACAACTTCTCCGCTGATTTGATTTTCCTTGATATAAATATGCCGAAAATCAATGGTCTTAAAGTTGCAGAATTCATCAGAAAAAACAACCTTGACTGTGACATAATCTTTCTTACGGGAGACAGAGAATATGTTCTCGACGGATATAAGTATAATGCCTTCGATTACCTGATAAAACCGGTATCTGTCTCGAAATTGCAAAAGACTATTGACCGTTATATATCAAGGTCTGAGAAGATAAATACATTTTTTTATTTTAAGTCTCAGAACAATTATTTGCGTGTGAATGTAAACAAGGTTGAAGCCTTTGCAGGTAGCGGAAGAAAGGTGACTGTAATGGCGGAGGGTACGCAGATAAGCTTTTATAAAAAAATTGATGAGGTTGAAGCTTCCTTGAGTATTTATAAAAATTTCATACGACCTCATCAGAGCTTTATTGTAAATATGGACCATATAATTCAGTTTACAAATAATAAAATCGTTATGGAATCAGGTCTTGAGGTGCCGATTGCAAAGAACAGGTATCATCAGGTAAGAGAATTCTTCAAGACATATATCAGATTTGATACGATTTGACCATAAACAACAGTCTTTTACTCTTTCTGATTATGAATTTCAGAAGGAAATAAACGGAGAGTTACCTTAAAATGATTGATTACAGTTATTTAACACTTAATGGCAGTTACCAAATCAACGAGGACAGCGTTGGTTTTGTGAATAAAGAAAATCGTCAGTGCTTCATTTTGGCCGATGGTCTTGGTGGCCATGGTGAAGGTGATGTTGCTTCCAGGACGGCTGTTGCATTTGCACAGAATTATTTCAGCACCTGTGCAGCTATAAATGAAAAAGTAATTGCAGATTGCTTTTCGGGTATTCACGACAAGCTTTTGAGTATGCAGATATCTGAACATACAATAAGAGGAATTAAAACCACCCTTGTAGTTCTGATAATCGAAAATGATGTTGCTTACTGGGCTCATGTCGGTGATTCAAGATTGTACAGATTCAGCCGATTTGCAATTAAAGAACAGACAAAGGACCACAGTGTTCCTCAGATGATGGTGGTAATGGGAGAAATTACTCCGGAACAGATAAGAGAAAATCCTGACAGAAATAAGCTTCTCCGAGCATTGGGAATGGAAGGCGAAGCACCGAGAGTGGAAATTCATTATCCCGGTACACCTCTAAAAAAGGGTGACGGATTTTTACTCTGCAGTGATGGTTTCTGGGAATTGCTTTTGGAAAAAGATATGAAGAAAAGTTATATATTTTCCTCAACCTCCTCAGATTGGCTCGAAAAAATGAAAACCATTGTAGAGAAGAATGGTAAAAACAAAAAAATGGATAACTATTCAGCAATTGCAATAAAAATTGTCTGAATGGAAAGGGAGATATAAAATGAATGTAATCAGATGCGAAAACGGACATTTCTATGACAGTGACGCATATGCGGAATGCCCACATTGTGATTCAACAACGGTGAAAACATTCTTTGAAGATATGATGGGTCCCGGCTCAACCGATATAAACAGTGAGGTTACCCTGTATGAACAGATTGCCGGTGACCGTGAGCTTGGAAATCAGCTTACTGATATGTATGTTGAAAATGTTGAAGAAAATGAAAAGACAATCGGTTTATCATTTTCACAAGACGGAGTTAATCCTGTGGTAGGATGGCTTGTTTGTGAGGAAGGACCTGAATATGGCAGAAGCTATTGCCTTTATGCAGGCAGAAACTTTGTCGGTCGTTCGCACACTTCAGATGTTGTAATTTATGATGACCCTGAAATTACAAGAAAAAATCACTGTTCAATTGTATTTGAACCAAAAGAGTGTGTATTTTATCTTGTGCCGTCAAGCAGTACGGTTTTTAATGGTAAAACCTTGCACGATGCGGTTAAAATCGAAAGCGAAGATGCTTTTGAGATAGGTCGTTCAAAATTCAGAATGATTGCTTATTGTAAAAAGGGTAGGGAATGGGCAAAATGAAAAAAATTATAACTTTTATAATATCAGTTATTATTCTTATGTCGATGTTTGTATTTCCAACATCGGCGCTCGATAGTGTAACTATTGAACAGGTTTCATCGGTATTGCCAGGTATTACCGCTACATTGAAATTCAAGTCAGAAGAGACAGAATCTATCAGTCAAAATGATATTTTCGCAAAATGGGGCGGAGAAACTCTCACAGTTACTGACTTGGAGAAATATAACAGAAACAATCATGAGACTACAATATATTTTCTAGTAGATACTTCAAGCTCAATCCCAAGTGCTCATTTCACTGAAATAAGAAAGAAGTTATTGAATTACAGTAATAACCTCAGTGGCAAAGAAAAGCTCGTATTGATTACTTTCGGTTCAAGTATTAAGACAGTCCTTTCCGGTGAAGAAAACAAGGATACACGAGCAAAGAAAATTCAGGCCCTGAAAAACAATGAAGGTCAGACAAACCTTTATGATGCAGTAAAAAGAGCTGTAGATATGTCACAGTCCGATACAGAAGATAAATGCGAACGTTCATTTGCGGTTGTTGTTTCCGATGGTATAAATGTTGAATACAGCGGAGGAAATACAAGTCAGGAAGTTCGTAGCTCCGTATCCGGTCACGGATTGCCAATATACGCACTCTGTGTCAACGGGACAAGCAACAGTGCTTCTGAACTTGGTTCATTTGCAAGAAGCTCAGGCGGTGACGTGTTTGTAGCAGGTGGTTCAACTTATGTAAGCGGAACATTCGATAAATTAGTTGACAGTACAAGAAATGTTTATCTTGTTTCAATGCTTACTGAGTCAAATAAGGGCTCTGACGGTTCAAATAGAAACCTTATGATTAGAACTAAGGATAAAAGTGCTAATGTTGATGTAAGAGCTACTCGTTGGATAAAGGACGATGAATCACCAAGAGTTAAGGATATTGAAGTATCCGATGACGGAAAAGTATATGTTTACTATTCCGAAAATGTTCTGCATGCGGATAATCACGAAAATTTCACACTCAAGTATGGCGACGGTAAGCAAGAAATCACATTTACAGAAGCAGAGTATGTATTTACTGATAAAGAGTATTACACAATCTTAACTCCTAAGATGGATGTTCCTAAGGCTGATGACTATCAGATTGAAATTTCCAATGTAACTGACTCAGCTAATGAGGAAAACCCAATTGATGTGGGAAATGAAAAATATTCTCTTGGTGATAAGAGTATTCTGGTTGTTTTCTTATTGAAATATTGGTGGATAATTCTTATTATCCTTGCAATTGCTGCAATTCTGGTTATTGTTATTGCTGCAACAAGAAAGAATTCTGAGGTCGAACCACAACCACAGGTGCCTGTATATGAAGCACCACCACAGCCAATGTATAATAATATGATGGAATATCAGCATGAGGCTTCGCCGATGATACGAAAAGAAAAGCATCATATTATGGCACCTCAGGGTAAACCGATAAAAATCAGAATTATCTGTGGAAATGCAACTGCAAGATTAGTTGATACAACAATTGTTGATAAGCTTGTAGTGGGTAGGTCCGAAAAATGTGATATTTATCTTGATGATATGAAGATGTCACGAGTGCATTTTGAAATTGTTAATGTGAATGGTGAATTCTGGATTAATGACCTTGGTTCAGCTAACGGAACACTCCTTAACAATGTTAAAATTATTAAGAGACGTAAATTGAGAAGCAATGATGAAATTATAGCGGGTTTGTCTAAGTTCAGAATTGTATTTTAAGAGTATGGGGGCGCATAATTTTGACAACAAAAAAAGTGGATGTATGTCCCAATTGTTTTACCGATGTTGCCAATGATGCAATTAAGTGTCCTGAATGTGGTTATAAAGTAGATACGCAAAGTTCAAATGTCCATGCACTTAAACCAATTACAGTTGTTGCCGACAGATATCTTATAGGAAGAGTCCTGGGTTCCGGCGGATTTGGTGTTACATATAAGGCAAAGGACCTTCTCACAGATGATATTTGTGCGGTAAAGGAATATTTCCCGACTGCATGGGCATACAGAGAAAAGGATTCCAATAATATTGTCGCAAAAAGTGATAAGGAAAAAGTGAACTTTGACAGTGGTAAGAGACGTTTCCTTGATGAAGCAAAGTTGCTCAATAAATTCAAGAACGAAGAAAATATTGTAAAGGTTACAAATTTCTTTGCATCAAATAACACAGCGTATTTGGTTATGGAATTTCTTGATGGGGCAACATTGAGACACGTGATGAATACAAAGGGCGGTAAGCTACCATTCGATATCTGTACACATGTGTTTACGGCAGTGGCCACCGCTTTGCAAAGACTGCATAATAAGGATGTTTTACATAGGGATATAAGCCCTGAAAATGTTTTTATTACAAAAAAATCCGAGATTAAGCTTATTGATTTCGGTTCTGCAAAACATAGTATAAAGGAAGCAGATTCATCACTTTCTGTTTTCGTTAAACCGGGACTTGCACCTATTGAGCAATATTACAGCAACGGCAATCAAGGTCCTTGGACGGATATATATGCTTTGGCAAGTATGTTTTATCAGATGGTCAGCGGTATTGCAGTTCCCGCTGCACCTGACAGAGCCACAGAGGATAAGCTTAAACCTTTGAAGAATGTATCCACATCGGTTTCAAATGAGTGGAGCAGGATAATTGATAAGGCTTTGAGTATGGAAGCGGTAGATAGATATCAATCAATAGCTGAGCTGTTGGATGATGTGGATAAAATTAATACGGTAATTCATACTCAGGCGGATGTGAAAATTAGGACGGAAGAGAGAGGCGTGTTGCAACCTCAACCGCCAAAACCACTCCCACCGCCACCTCCAAAGTCACATCCTTCTCCGGTAAAACAAATACCCCAGAAACTGAGTCCTTGTATTATTATTGAAAAGAGTAAGCACAAGGATATGCGTGGTCGCACGAGGATAGAGTTGGAATGTGACAGAGAATATTGCCTTGGTCGTTCAGTCCAAAAATGTGATATCGTTGTTGATATGTCTGAATTTGTGAGCAGAAGACATTGTCTAATCAAATTTGATTCAGTTTTGAAAAACTTTGTAATAAAGGATATATCAGTAAACGGTGTGTTTATGCAAACAGGTGAACGAATGGTAAGAGACCGATATGTCAGGGTGAACCTTGGTACATTGATATTCCTCGGTTCTAAAGATACTGCGATAAGGATGGATTTGAGAAAATGAATAATGGAATAGCAAATCTTATATTCAGTATAATTTTTTCTTGTTTAGCTGTATTGGCAGTAGTATATTTAATCTTTTTTGTTTATAAGTTCATTAAGACTAAAATATCTAAGCAACAGGTTAATCCTGATAATCAGGTAAACGAAACAGAATTTGTTCCTCAGCCTGTACCTGCTCCGGTTATATTTAACAGACCAACCGTGGCAAACAACCCGAGACAGGCAGAAACAGGAAAACTCAGAACAACAGAACTCATTGCAGATAATTCGGATAAAATCCAAATTGGAACTTCTACTATAATCGGTACAAGAAAATATCAGCAGGACGCTGTGATTGTATGTAACCGTGAATTTATGAAGAAGAACAATTTTAAAAAAGCAATTGCAGTTTTGTGCGATGGTATGGGCGGCATGACCGGTGGTGAAATTGCCAGTGCACTTGCAACCAGAACATTGTTTGAAGATTACATAAAGACACAACCACAGGATATTCCTAAATTTCTGAAGGATGAGGTTAAAAAGGTTGACGAAATGGTGTATAACCTTAAAGATGAAAACAATAATCCTCTCGGTTCAGGAAGCACAATGGTCAGTGTCGCAATTGAAAACGGAAGTCTGTATTGGGTATCGGTAGGTGATAGCCGAATCTATATTATCAGAGATACAGAAATGGTACAGGTTACTACGGACCACAACTATTATTCTGTATTGAAGAAAAAAGCAGAAAGCGGTTTAATCACTTTCGAAGAAGCCCGTAATGACCCTAAGGCAGAAGCTCTTATCAGTTTTATCGGTATCGGCAAGGAAAGTCCTATTGATAATAATGAGCAGCCTTTTCCGTTACAGCACGGTGATATTATTCTTCTTTGCAGTGATGGATTATATAAAACATTGTCAAATGAAGAAATCAGAACAGTTATACTGAATAACAGAAATAACACAATGGCAGCCGCAGAGGCTCTGACCCGAACAGTTACAGATAAGAAAAAGAAGGGTCAGGACAATACAACAGTTGCGGTAATAAAATTTTTAAATCAGTAATTGAAAACATAGTTTTTCAAAATATATTTTTAATTTTAAGGAGAATTGATTATGGATTTACAAAGATGTATTAATGGTCATTTTTACGATGCTGATGCTTTTGCATTTTGCCCACATTGCCCAAGTGAAGGTGCACAGATGAATAACGGTTATATGGATAACTTTGGTGATGTTCAGACAGAAAGCATTGATTTTGCAAATAATGTAACAATGGAAGACGATTCAGCAATCGATAAGACAGTTAAATTAACTGACTTGATTGATGAAGTAAAGGATAATGCAGAAGATGACGAACAGGTTGTTACTGTTGGTTATTATCAGAGCGCAGTAGGCTCAGAACCGGTTGTAGGTTGGCTTGTATGTATTGAAGGTAATCACTTTGGCGAAGATTTCAAACTCAGAGCAGGTAAAAACTTCATCGGTAGAGCATCAGATATGGATGTTTGTCTCAGCGGAGATAGCTCAGTTTCAAGAGAAAAGCATTCAATTATTGTTTTTGAACCAAAGGAAAGCTTGTTCATTGTTCAGCCGGGTGACTCAAAAGAGCTTTCATACCTTAACGGTCAGGTTGTGTTAACACCTGCACAAATCCAGGCTCATGATGTTATCAGTGTTGGTAATACAAAACTTATGTTTATCCCATTCTGTTCAGATAAATTTAAGTGGCAGGACGCAAAAGCAGAAAACTAATATTTGAATTTGAGAAACCCTCAAATTTATGAGGAAGAAATATGAAAACGAAGAAATTATTATTTAATGGCTTTATAGCGTTTGGCTATTTTGCTGCTATTGTCTGCTATTTTCTGCCGTTCTTTAAACTGTCAGGACTTCTCGGTGAGTTTGACGATGCTCTTTTTGGTGGCATGGCAAAGGCTTCAATGCTTGACATTTTTATGTATGCGATAGACCTTTCCAGTAAGGAGGAGCAGTTAGTTCTGTTTGTCTTTATCATCCTTGCTGCAATTCTTCCTATGTTCATCGGCTTTTTTGCATCAATATTGGGATTTGTACTTAAACCAAAGTTTGCGGGTGTTGTAAGTATTCTTGCAGCAGGTTATGGTGTGTTTACTCACGTAGCAATAAGAGTAATCCTGTCATTAGATGTCATTGATATGGGCCTCTTCACCGAGCATATGGTATCTTTGGACGAGTTTGTCGAGTATGCACCGGGCGCATATATAAACTTAATCTTCTTTATTATTTGTGCTATTTTAGGTCTTGTTATGTTGTTGACTTGTCAGAATGAAGAAGATGTAGTGATTGCAAATAGTGCTCCAACACCTGTTGGTGATTATAATAATGCTCCTGTGTATCAGGGTAATAATGCTAATTATAATTATTATAATCAGGAAGCAGCCGGCGGTTATTACAATAACAATGTTGGCGGGGATTATGAGGATACTCCGACAGCAAGAGTTAATCACTATGATTATTCAACACAGTTTAATTCGATGACAGGTCGAATAGTTGGTGTGGCAGGACAATATCGAGGCGCTGATATTTCAATCGGGGATTACGAGATTATTTACATAGGTCGTGACCCGGAAAAATGTAACATTATTTTTGATAAAAAATATGTTCACATCGGCAGAACACATTGTAGTATTCAGTATTTTGCAGATAAAGATAAATACAAATTAACTGTATACTCTTCAAACGGTGTTGTTCTTCGTGATGGAAGAAGAATTGGTCAGGGAGAAAAAATAATGTTGTCAGCAGGTTCAAGAATCTCCTTGGCAAATCAGGAAAATGTATTTGATTTGAAATAAATTTGCACTATGGAGCTTGATTAAATGGACTTAACAAGAGTTTGCACAAATTGTTTTAAATTGAAGAGTCTTAAAACTCCCGTTTGTCCCTATTGCGGGAAAACGGGAGCACCTGACCCTGTTGAAGCTTATCACTTGTATCCGGGAACGGTGCTTAATGGTAGGTATCTGCTGGGAGAAGTGTTAGGTTTTGGTGGATTCGGCATAATTTATAAGGCTCTTGATTTGAAATTGGGAAGGGTAATTGCCATTAAGGAATATTTCCCCGGTAGTCTTGTTTGCCGTACGCCCGGAGAAAAGAATGTATCTATTTTTTCGGGTGACAAGTCCGAAGAATTTAAGAAAGGCTTTAACAGATTTCTTGAAGAAGCACGAAATATGGCGAATTTTATGAATGAACCATATATCGTAAATGTTTATGAATATTTTACTGAAAATCGAACCGCATATATTGTTATGGAATATCTTAATGGTATTTCATTGGAAGAATATATCAAAAAAAGTGGTGGAAAGCTTTCTGTTGAAGAGGCAATGACCATAATAGACTCTGTTCTTCGTGGTCTTAAGGTGCTTCACGACCGTTCAGTTATTCACCGTGACATTAACCCGAGAAATATTTTAATAACCGCTGATAACAAAATCAAAATTATAGATTTTGGAACAGCAAGATTCGTGGAAGAAAACGAAAGAACACGAACAAACGTGGTTTCTGATGGTTATGCACCACCGGAACAATACAAAACAAAGAGTATAGAGGGGCCATACACCGATATATACGCTGTGGGCGCTACTCTTTATCGTATGATAACGGGAAAAACACCTACTCCTGTATTAGAAAGAGCTATGAATGACACTATGGCTACTCCTATGAAGGTTGTGTCAGATGTTCCCGGTTATGTTGATGTTGCCATTATGAAGGCAATGGCTATTAAGCCAAAACTCCGTTTCCAATCTGTCGACGAGCTTGTATCTGCCTTGACGTCACCGGATAAAAATATAGATTATCCCGAAATAGAAGAACGGAGAAGAACAATAAGAAGAAATGTGTCGGTAATATCAGCTCTGGTAGCAGTTGTTGCTATTGTTGTGGGCTTAATATTTGTCACTCAGAAAAAGGATAATTTGTATCAATCTGTAAAAGGAGATATAGCAAAGAGTGAATCAATAGTTGCCTATGTGCCTTATGAGGATTCTGAAGACAGAAAAGCCTTGGAGCAGGTTTACGACGAGATTTCAGAGAATTTTTATGATTATGCCAATAAACAGTTTGGTAAGAAAATTACCCTTGAAACTGTTTTTATTCCAAAAGACGATTACGCTCAAAGAGTGATTTCAGATATAGAAGATGGACGAAGTGTGAATCTTTTTAGGAGTGATTTGGTTGATTCAGCCACAGTGGAAAAGGCAAGTCTTAAACCGGTTGTGGATGAATTAGGTGATAATATTCAGCTTCTTGAACAGTATCACGACATTTACGGAACAAGCTATGACCGCTTACCACTCGGTTTTTATGTCTATCTTCAATATGCCGACAGCCCTGATAATAAAGGACTTGCCGGTGTTGATTCCTGGGGTGGCTTAAGTCAAAGGAATCCGGAGCTTAATTCATTGGTTGTGAGTCCGGATGCTCTTGAGGCACTTTACGGCTCGTTGAAAAACGAGGGTGCTACATATATTCTTGCTACAGATATTTTTGAAAGAGTTTATGTAGGTGGCAAGATGATGGATTATGATACTGTAATTGAGCAGTTCACAAGTAAAAAAGCAGCATATTATATCGGTACAAGTAAGGATATGAAAACTATAAGAAAGTCTGATTTAGTCCTTTCTTATAGTCAGGAAAATCTCTTTTCAAATGAAAATAAATGGTATGGCTCATTTGACCAGGTGTGGAGTATTTCTGCAAAGGGAACAAAGAGTAGTCAGTCTGCTGCAATGCTTTATCTCAGATATTGTCTGAGTGATGAAGCACAACAGATTTTAGCACTTGATAATCAGTGCTCACAGTTGACACTTTCACTTAATAAGAATATTTATAACAGTCAGTTGGAGTATCACAAAGCATTGAGCAACCTTCCAAGTGTTGACAGTATAATAATTTATTCTGAAAAATCAAAAGAAAAAGTCTTTGCAAAGGGTCTTGCAGAATGGACTGATTCTGTTGAGGCATTTGTAAAAGATAATTATTGATATAATCGGTAATTAAAAGTTTATGAGTATGGGGGATGAAAAAATGATTTGCAATAACTGCAAAACGGAGTATGATTCACATGCAATGACCTGTCCTAATTGCGGAGCACCAAATAATACCGCCAAGAAAAATAAAATGCCGGTATGGATGCACATTGTGGCAGTGATGTCAGTGATTGTGATTTTTTCATATATATTCTGTTTCTCAAAGGGTGTTCTCTTTAAGAACGTAGATTTATTTAAAAACAAAGAAAACGAAAGCTACACACATGAATATGACAATGGCATTGTGGAGATTGAAGGGGAAACTACCACAGAAGAACAGTTGAGATTGCCTGAAAACATCGTTTCTGAAAAAGAAGACCATAAAGATGATGAGAAGGACAACAATAAAAAAGACAAGGATAAAAAGAACGAAAAAACAACAAAAAAAACTTCAGGTTCTACGACAACAAAAAAACCAGATACAACACTATCTAATATTCCAGGAGACGTTGATACACCAGTAGATACAACAGTAGATACAACAGTAGATACACCGGTAGATACACCGGTAGATACACCTGCACCAGCGTCTCATTTATAACATCCAAGTTAGATTCCGAAATTTACATTAAAATGATTTTGAAAAAAATTAATATAGATTAAGAAAGGGGAAAGCACAAAAGTATTTGTGCAGAATAAAAATTATGAGCTTCAGATGTATGTCATGTATGAACGAATTTAATGATAATATCAGCCCTGTTTGTCCTCATTGCGGATATGTTAGAGGAACAAAGGCAGCAGAGCCACATCACATGGAGCCTGAATCAATACTTCACAAGAAGTATATCGTGGGTAAGGTTCTCGGCTTTGGTGGTTTTGGTGTTACATATATCGGCTGGGACGCAATGTTGAATACAAAGGTGGCAATCAAGGAATATCTGCCATCTGAATTTGCAACAAGAATTCCGGGTCACACAGAAGTCAGTGTTTATGACGGTCAGAGCAGAGGATTTTTCTCATCAGGTCTTGAAAGTTTTATTCAGGAAGCACAGAGACTTGCAAAATTCTCATCAGAGGACGGTATTGTAAGAATTTATGATACATTTCAGGAAAATAATACTGCATATATCGTAATGGAATACCTTGAGGGTGAAACAGTTGCAAGTATGCTTAAGCGCTCAGGTCCTATGCCTTATGAAGCAGCAATGAGAATTATGGTGCCTGTGCTTAATACCCTTGATAAAGTGCATCAGGCAGGAATTATCCACAGAGATATTTCTCCTGACAACCTTTTTGTTACAAAGGACAATAAGATTAAGGTTCTTGACTTCGGTTCAGCAAGATATGCAACAGCATATAACTCAAAGAGCTTGTCAGTTATTGTTAAGAGAGGCTATGCTCCACCTGAACAGTATGTAAAGAACAGCCCACAGGGTCCTTGGTCAGATAACTATGCTGTAGCGGCAACATTCTATAAAATGATTACAGGTATAACACCTGTAGAGTCAATTGACAGAGGTGACCATGCTCTTGTGCCACCATCAGCTAAGGGTGTTAAGATTTCTCCTCCTTGTCAGAATGCTATTATGAACGCATTGAACCTCAATCCGCAGAACAGACCTCAGACTGCAAGAGCATTTTTGAACGGATTGGTTTCAGGTCAGGCAGTAGTAAAAGAAAAAGTAAATAAAGACCCTGCAAAATTCCCTACATGGTTAAAGATTGCATCAGCAGCGGTTGCATCCTTTGTGTTGATTATTGCTGCACTCTTCCTTACAGGTACAGTTCGTTTCGCAAACGGCAGACTTGTATTCCCTAATGCTCCTGTTGCCGAAGGTTATGTAAGAGTACCTGACATTCTTAATATGAATAAGAGTGAGGCAGAGGACCTCCTTGAAGAAAAAGACCTTCAGATGCTTGTAACAGGTAAAAAGGAATTTGAGGAAGAAGTAGAAAAGGACCTTATCTGTGAACAGACTCCGGAAGGTGGTCTTAAAACCGAAAAGGATGATGTTGTTGAAGTAAAAATCAGCGGTGGTCCGAAAATAGGTTATGTTCCTCAGGCTGTTTATTATACAGAAGAAACAGCGGTCAAGAATATGGAGGACGAAGGCTTTAAGGTAAAGGTTAAAGAAGAATATAGTGACAATGTGGGTAAGGGTGGCGTTATTAGTCAGAGCCATAAAGAAAATACAGAACTGAAACAGACTGAAAAAGTCGAAATTGTTGTTTCAAAAGGCTCTAAAACAAAACCAACCGGAAAAGTAACAATTCCTGACCTTACAGGTAAAGATTTTGAAGAAGCAAGAAAAGAGCTTCTCAAAAAAGGCGTATATCTTCTTATCGATGAATCAAAATATAGCAACGATGCACCTAAAGACTCAATTATTTCACAGAAAACTGCGGCAAATAAGAGTGTAAATAAGGGTGACAATGTTTATGTAACAGTTTCACGCGGTAAGGAACAGGTGAGAGTTGTTGACGTTCAGTATTTCAATGCTGACGAAGCAGAAAAGAAGCTTGAAAAACTCGGTCTTGTGGTAAATATTGAATATTCAGAAGACGAAACAGTTGCTGATGA
>JAZNTF010000063.1:0-3428 GCA_045591625.1 Candidatus Fimenecus sp. | reverse complement strand
GGGAGGGTCTCCGTGCCCTCCCGAACATATAATGCACACTTACGGGCAGGCACAGGTGCGGGTGTCCTGTGGACACCTCTGCGAAGCAGAAGCACCGACCGAACCGGTAGGTGAGATTTACCTGCCCCTACATTTACAATCGTATTGGTTAAATATATAATTCTGCATTTACTCGACAAACTCCGATTTATAACCTTCTTCAAAAATATTGCTCCTTTTTGTTGCAAAATTTTCATAATATGGTAAAATAGAATCTCAAAGAAATTTAAGAGAAGGTGCAGATAAATGAATTTACACATTTTTGACAATGCAGAACAGATTGCGGTTGCTGTAGGCAATATGATTATTGAACAGGTAAACGAAAAGCCTGATTCTGTTTTAGGATTTGCGACAGGTGCTTCTCCTGTGCCAACATACAAATACTTAGTGAAGAAATTCAACGAAGGTAAAGTCAGCTTTAAAGACATCACAACATTCAACCTTGACGAATACTGTGACCTTCCTGTTGAAGACAAAAACAGTTATTTCACATTTATGCACGAAAATCTTTTCAACCATATTGATGTGAATGAAGATAATGTTAACTTCCTTAACGGTAATGCTGTTGATGCAATAGCAGAATGCAATCGTTACGATAATCTCATCAATGAAAAGAAGATTGACATTCAGCTTCTCGGTGTTGGCAGAAACGGTCACATCGGCTTTAATGAGCCATCAAACAAATTTACAAAGGGTTCATTCAAGGTTCAGCTCACACAGAGCACTATTGATGCTAACTCAATTTATTTTGACGAAAACCCAATGCCACACTTCGCTCTTACAATGGGTACAGTTTCAATTATGAAGTCAAAAAAGATTATTCTTATTGCAACAGGTAAAAGTAAATCCGATGCTATCCATGGTCTTGTAAACGGTGACATTTCCCCTTCCTGCCCTGCATCTGTTTTACAGCTTCATCCTGATGTTCATATCTTTATGGATAAGGACGCTGCATCAAGATTATAATAAAACAAAAAATATCCACCTTACGAATTTGTAAGGTGGACTTTTTTTGTCAAATTTTATTGAAATGAACAAGCTACATTTATTGACGACTTAATCTTGCCGGGCAAAGAATTCTGATTTACACATCCGATAATACCTGTAATAAATGGTATCCAGCAAAGGAACCAGCCCACAGCCATCGCAATAATTTTATTTGTCCATTCGCTCTGAATATTAACATTGAGAACATTATTCATAACTGTCAATGAAACATCACATGAAACGCCCATACCAAGGAACTGTTTGATTCCGTCATTATCCTTGCTTACCTGCAAAGTACCTGATGTTGGACCCATCGGGGTTGCCATTACACTGTAACCCTGAGCTGTAAGCTGGTCGCGGATAAAGTTAATTGCTCCATACATATTAAAATTTGCTGGAATAGGACAAGAATATACCTCTGCCATAATAAATCCCTCTTTCATATATTAAAATTTTTAAATAATATACCACTTTTAAAATCCATCTGAACTATCGGGTCACCGCTGACTGCACGAATAACATACACGACCACAAATAACACAAAAACGGTTATAAACGCTGCCTTCAGTAATTTTTTATCAATCTTTTTTCTGAAAAGATAAAGCAAAACAACAAACGGCATTAAATATATCAGTGGGTGATAACACCATGCCGAATAGAAATCGAAATGAAGAACAGCGACCAAAGCGCGACTCATTCCGCATCCCGCACACGGAATCCCGAAAAGCCAGTCTATCGGACACCCTATCGAAAGATTCCATACAAGCATTATTATAAGTGAAACACACAGTGTAATATTGCCACTATATTTCTTTAAAAAGCTCATTAAAATACTCCTTTTAAAAATATAGAAAATGCTCCACCCATTTTACTTTACAATATAAATATATCATATATGATCGTTTAATGTCAATAAAGATTTAGATTTTGTCACACACCACATTTTATATGCAAAAACACCCTGCAAAGCTACTTGCAAGGTGTTTTTTACTATTCATTATTTTCTTTAAGTGATTTTTCTTTATCCTTTTTCAGGAATGCAAGCATCGGGATAAAGATAAGCATAGCAACGATTGCAGCATAGAGGAACATTGCCTCTGTAGGAAGCATTTTTTCTGTACCATTTTCCATATATGAAACATCTGAATTTTTTGCAGCAATATTGCCGAGCGTCGGACCTATAATCATTGGTACAAAAAACAAAAATATCATTCTTATTCCCTGAAACAGTCCCACCTTATCCTTAGGAATATTATCTCGGACAGTTGCACCAAATTGAATCATAATTATAATGTATCCGACCAATCCCGGAGCAAGGCCTATTATAATGCCTACAATATTTTTTGTTGATGAAAGAATCAAAAGACCTGCAATCAAGCAAATAACACTCGGAATAAATGACGCTGCCTTACTTTTCGGATAAACCTTCATAAGCACAAGCACACCTACGGCAACACCGGCAACTGCGATTATTGCAGGAACAATAACCTCCTTTGAAAGAAAATTAACGCCCTTGTTTGCAGGAATTATAACCGAGCTCAAATAAATGAACAGGTATGGAAAAAACACCTGATATGCAATATTGAAAAGACAACCTGAAGAAAGCATCAGATAAAGATTAATATTTTCCTTAACGGCAATCGGCTTGAATCCATAGAAAACATCTGACCAATAGTTTGATAATTTTCCCGGTTCTTTATTACTCTTTTTCGATTTCTTCGCTTTTTTTGACTTTTTAGATTTCTTCAAATCTACTGTTATTGGATTTTCTATCATAAAAAATCCAACAATTCCCATAATTATTGCAAATACACCGAATATGAGAAAAATCGAGCTGTATTTCATAATGCCTGTTTCAGCTGTTGTGACTAAAGCTGTAATAATAGCCGTCGAAACAAAACCGACAATTGTATAGAAAATTTCAATTGTAGCGGATGTTTCCGGAGTTGAAATATCTGTAATCCATGAGTTAAAAGCTGCATCACAAGTTGTTGCACGTAAAAACGCCAGAACAAGTGCAAAACAAATAACAAATACAGCTGTGACAGTAACAATCTGTCTGAAAGAATAGAGTCCTAAATATCTTGAGATATTTTTTCTGTTTATGTTGCTGAAAAGCGCCATAACTATACCCCAAGCGATAAAACCGAAAGAAATAAACACCTTTCGGTTTTTCATCTTATCACTGAGTGTACCCATTATAAAGGTCGTGACCCCTGCTACAACTGCCGTCAATGAAGTTATAAGATTAATTGTATCCGTCAATGTGAGTGCTGCACCCATATTACCATTTTCAAAAACAGTGTTGTTCAAAAAAAGGCTCAGAAACACAGTCTCAACACCACCGGCAATAGAGCACATCAGCATAAAAATAGGTATTATTAAGTCGGAGGCCAAGCGGT
>JAZNTF010000062.1:0-5599 GCA_045591625.1 Candidatus Fimenecus sp. | reverse complement strand
CAGGGCAAGATTGTTGAAATCTGTGCAGAACCTGGTGAGTTCACTTATGATGCATCAACTGAGCCAAGTATTTTTTCAGGCAAACTCGGTGACAGCATAAAAGAATCTTTCAGGACAATCGGTAAACGATTTGCTTATGGTGGCGACACGGGAAAAGACCAAAGAGTTTATTATTTCAACACAAAAGAGCTTGTCGGCAATATGTTCGGCACACCAAATCCTGTGCCGTTCAGAGTTGTTGACAGAAATATCGGATTAGATATTGATATTTCTGTTCGTTGTAATGGTACATATTCATATAAAATCAGCGACCCGATTTTATTCTACACAAATGTATGCGGTAATGTTGAAAGAGAATACACAAGAGAAGAGATTGATGCTCAATTAAAGTCAGAATTTTTAAATGCTTTACAACCTGCATTTGCAAAAATTTCTGATATGGGAATTCGTTACAGTGCATTACCCGGTCATACAATGGAACTGTCCGATGCAATGAACGAAGTTCTTACTGAAAAATGGGTAAATCTTCGCGGACTTTCAGTAGTGTCTGTTGCAATCAATTCAATTACAGCACCTAAAGAAGACGAAGATATGATTAAACAGCTTCAGAGGAATGCTGTTATGCGTGACCCGACAATGGCTGCTGCAACACTCGTTGGTGCTCAGGCTCAAGCTATGCAGGATGCTGCAAAGAATGAAGCAGGTGCTATGACAGGCTTTATGGGTATGGGTATGGCAATGAATGCAGGTGGCGGAATGAATGCACAGAACCTTTTTGCTATGGGACAACAGCAAGCTCCACAGCAGACGCCTGTACAGAATGGCTGGAGTTGTTCTTGCGGTAATACAGTTTCAGGCAATTTCTGTCCTAACTGCGGTGCCAAGAAACCTGAACCTAAACCTGTGGGAGATAGCTGGAAATGCTCTTGCAGTGCAACAGTAAACGGAAATTTCTGTCCTGAATGCGGTTCACCAAAACCTGCTGATGAAGGTTGGACTTGTTCCTGTGGTGCAGTAAATAAAGGTAAATTCTGTCAAAATTGTGGTAGTCAGAAACCGGCTGGTGCACCTCTTTATCAATGTGATAAATGTGGTTGGAAACCTGCCGACCCGCACAATCCACCAAAATTCTGCCCTGAATGTGGCGACATTTTTGATGTAAACGATGCTAAATAATTATTAGGAGGAAAATATAATGGGACTTTTTGATAAAAAATATTGTGATATTTGTGGTGAAAAAATTGGTCTTTTAGGTAACAGAAAACTTGAAGACGGAAACATGTGTAAGGATTGTGCAAAGAAACTTTCACCTTTCTTCAGCGAAAGAAGAAGCTCAACTGTTGACGAAATCAAACAACAGCTTGCATACAGAGAGCAGAATAAACAGATTCTTGCAGGCTTTACACCAATGTTCACCTTTGGTGAAGACGATAAAATCTACATCGACCCGATGAAACAGAGCTTTGTTGTTTCACGTCGTAATCCCGGAAGCTGGAGTGACGAAAACCCCGATGTTATTCCGCTTTCAAGTGTTATGAGTTGTAACCTTAGAATTGATGAAGATAAAGACGAAATCTATACTCAGGGCAAAGACGGTGAAGAAGTAAGTTATAACCCACCAAGATATAATTTCTATTATGATTTTATTCTTGAAATCAAAGTTAACAATCCATATTTTGACGAAATTGAGGTTAAACTCAACGGTTCCCGTGTTGAGGGTATGGGTACAATGGAATACAACCGTTTCCAGCAGATGGCTATGCAAGTTACAAACAACCTTATGCAAAACGGTAATGCAGGAATGAATAATAGCTTTAATCAACCAATGAATAACGGTTACAATCAGCCAATGAACAATGGTTATAATCAACCTATGAATAACGGTTACAATCAGCCAATGAATAACGGTTATAACCAGCCTATGAACAATGGCTTTAATCAACCTATGAATAACGGTTACAACCAGCCAATGAACAATGGCTACAATCAACCGATGAACAACGGTTATAATCAGCAACCGACTTATGGTCAGCCTGTTCAACCGCAAGCACCTGTATCTCAGGCTTGGGTTTGTCCGGCTTGTAACGCTACAAATGAGGGTGGCAAATTCTGTATGGCTTGTGGTACACCACGAGGATAAATAATGAAAAATAAGATTATACTCGCAATAATTATTATTTTTGTAATCATTTTAATGGGAGTTATATATTACGTCAAAAATGTGATGATTATCCGTGATAAAGACGGAATGGTCTATGACCCCAAAAATCACATTACTATGAATGATGAAAATTTTGATAAAGGAGATGATTGACAGTGCCAACAATTACTGAACAAAAATGTCCTTGTTGTGGCGGCGGAGTACAGTTTGACGCAGGTGCACAAAAACTGAAATGTCCCTATTGTGAAACTGAGTTTGAGATTAATCAGTTAAATCAGGAAGCTGTGGAAGAAGCCGATTCAATCAATTGGTCTGCACAGGATAATCAATGGTCATCAGGTGAAACAGACGGAATGAATGTCTATTCCTGTCAGTCATGTGGTGGCGAAATAATTGCCGACAGTACAACAGGTGCTTCAAAATGTCCGTATTGTGATAATCCTGTTGTAATGAAAGGTCAGTTTTCAGGTGCTTTGCGTCCCGATTTGGTTATTCCTTTCAAGCTTGACAAAAAAGCCGCCAAGGAAGCATTGAAAAAACATCTTGCTGACAAGAAGTTCGTCCCAAAAGCATTTCTTGACAACAACAGAATAGAAGAAATCAAAGGTGTTTATGTTCCTCATTGGCTTTTCACATGTGATGCAATAGGAAATGCTAATTTTAAAGCGACACAGGTAAAAACCTGGTCGGACAACAATTACAATTACAAAGAAACATCATATTACGATGTTTACAGAAGCGGAAATATAGGCTTTGACAATGTTCCCGTTGATGGCTCAACAAAAATGCCCGATGACCTTATGGAATCCGTAGAGCCATTCGATTTATCACAGGCAGTTGATTTCAACACAGCATATCTGGCAGGTTATCTTGCAGATAAATATGATGTTACAGCAGAAGAAAGTATGAACAGAGCAAACGAAAGAATCCGTACAAGTGTAGGAGATGCTTTAGTAGAAACTGTAAAAGGTTACGACTCAATAGATTCGCGCGTTGTAAATATGAATATTGTAAACGGATTTTATAAATATGCTCTTTATCCAGTATGGATTCTTAATACATCGTGGAACGGTGAAAAATTTACTTTTGCTATGAATGGTCAGACAGGTAAGTTTGTAGGTAATCTTCCTACTGATAAAAAAGCGGTTGTGAAGGCATCGTTGTTACTCGGTGCAGGAATAAGTGCAGTTTTATGTGGCTTGTCATTCCTGCTTGGATGGCTTTAAGGAGGTGTCGGATATGATTAAAAAATTACTGACTATTTTCCTTATTACCGCAATTTGTATCTGTTCGTCAATTTCAGTTTCGGCATATACTGAACAGTATGTTTTTGATTATGAAAATGCACTTTCCTATGACGAAGTTCAAGAATTGGAAAGCACAGCCGAGCAGATTGAAAATGAATACGGCTACTGTGTAATGTTCTGTATCACAGACGAAGAAATAGATGAAAACTATGCACAAAACATTTATGATACATACACAGACAATGAAAATGGTATGGTTTTTGTTCACGAAACAGAAAGCGAAAGCTATCATTACTATGTAACTGAACCTGCAAAATCAAGATTTGATTTAACAAAAATGCAGGATGCCTATGATTCAAACAACAGTTATTTCGGTGGAATAGAGGATTTTTACACAGTTGTTGAAAACTCGTTGAGTTACGATGACACTGAAATTGAATATACCGACACAGATGTATATACAACGGGTAACGAAACAGACAGCAGTAAAAGTCCTGTAAAAACAATTATTCTCTGTATTGTAGTTGGTATGGCTATGGGCTTTATTATTATTTTTGCCATAGCATCAAAAAACAAGTCTGTGAGGATGCAGAAAAATGCAACGGTTTATACAAGACCGGGAAGCTTTGTTGTAACAGGCAGTTATGACAATTTCCTGTATAAAAACCTTGATAAAACACCAAAACCAAAACAGGAAACCAAGAATTAAACCTCAATCCTTAAGGAGGGATATCCAATGGGACTTTTTGATTCTCTTAAAAGGCAGGCAGAATCTACAATCAAAAGAGAGGTTTCGCAGGGAATAAACAAAGCCGTGAACAACGCTGCTCAATCTGTTGCAAAAGGAAGAAACTATACTGAAACTTTTACCTTTGCATCACTTCCTACAAATGTTGCTGAGCTTCAAGCTCTTCCTGAATCAAGTCTTGATTCTGCTTTTAAAACAACAGCACTTACCCTTGCGGCTTTGTGCAATTATGAGCACAATCCTGATGCCACAATTGAGATGCTGAACTTTCTTAAAGGTCCCGGTGAAGTCAGCGGATTTGAAAAGCAGTTTATCAAAGAACACCTTGGTTCCGAGGGCTATAAAGCACGTTCATTTTTTGAGGGTGCAACTCCACAGAACAGTTATAAACCAAATGTTCCTTATAAAATAACAGTTATTGAAAATCCGTATTCTTTTGATAATGAAAACTGGGCAACACTCTATGTTCAGAGTGGTGGTGCGGATAACCCAAGACCGATTAAGCTTCGCAAAAAGCCTTCAACAGGACAATGGTTCCTTGTTGAAATTCAATGTCTTGCAGACATCCGTGTACCTGTAGAGGAAGACCCTTGGGCATGAAAAGAAAAAAGGAGAAAATATTATGAAAAAAATATTTGCAATTATTCTTGCATGTTTAATGCTGTTTTCACTTGCAGCTTGCGGTGATAAAAATCCTGAAAAACCAAACGAAACAAAACAGCCTACAGGCGATGCAGACATCACAACCTCATTTTTTGAGATTAGACTCAGTGACGATTGGATAAATATTGAAGATGACTTCAAGAATGAAGAGGAGTACTCTAAAGCGGTTCTTCAGGTGCTTGACCCCGAAGATGAAGAGTATTACTTAATCGAGGCAACAATCAGCGTTGAAATTGACGAACCTTACGATTTCCGTGAAGACCTTGTTTACTATGGCTTCAATCAGTACGAATATGAAGTGAATAAAACTTATGAAACCGTTAAAATCGGCGGTGTTGACCTTCTTAAATATGATGACGGAGAAGAAACTCTCGTTTACTTCAATCGTGTTGAGAGTGCAAATGCATCTGTTTACATAAAGTTTGACGCAACTGACATCAAAGATGCTCATATTCAGGCACTTCTTGACGGCATAACATTTAATCTTAAGGATATAGGTAACGAAGATGGTCCTTGGGAATGGGAAGGAACACCTTTCTCTGCAACAGATAAGAGTGCAACAGCGGGTTCATTGAATATACAGTCAAAATGGATAAAACTTGATGAACACATTTCCACATTTGAAACATTTGACCATTCAGTTGCAGCAGTCGGCAACAACATTTATCTTCTTGTTGACGGCGAATTGAGAAAATGTGCATTGGTTGACGGAACATTAGCATTTGATAAAGTAATGGAACTTCCTGAAGATGATTATGACAGTGTTGAAGCAACAAGTGA